>JAYVRQ010000393.1:0-1586 GCA_043776145.1 Chthoniobacteraceae bacterium | reverse complement strand
AAGCATATCACCCTTTTCCAGCGTGAGTGTGCGCGACTGGGCATCGAAGGAAAAAATCGTGTTGGACCCGACGCGCGCGAGACTCTTATCAGGGAATTCCAATTCAGCACGCGCATCGCTCGCCGTCTGAAGAAATTTGCTGGCAAGGACCACATCATCCACCACAGCCGGGCGCGAAGCCTTTACCTGACCGCCGGCAAGTTCTGCGATCGTGGCCTTGTTTTGGAGGCGGGTCACAGTCGCAGAGCGGAATGGAAGGGCACCCATTGCCATGTCGGAAGTGGCAAGCAAGAGCACCAACAACCAGCCACCCGTACGGGGAACGGTGCGCGGATTCATATGCTCAGTCGTGTCAGGCAAAAAGGCGAAGTCAACTCTGGAAAAGGCGCGACAAACAGGGGCTCGCCCGGTCAGGCTCCGCTGCTGGAGATCCTCCCGACTGATGAATTTCTTAAACCGTCACCGCCGCGCCTTTCTCATCGTGGTCTGCGCCATCTGCACGGGCATCGTCGCCCTATTGCACTGGTTTAGTTTCGTGCCGCTGGTCCACATGGAAGGGCGGGTGCGCGACTTCCTCGCACAGCACGGCAGGCGTTCTCCCGCACGCACGGATCTGGTTTTCCTAGCCATTGATAATGCGACGTTCTCGCTGGACGACGCCTTTCCCGAGGAGATCGCGGAGTCGCCCGCGCTCACGGCAATGAAGAAAACCGGCGTGCCGTGGACGCGCGACATCTATCCCATGATCATCGAGCGGCTGCTGAATGCAGGCGCGCGGCTCGTCGTATTCGACGTTCTGCTCCCCACCGAGCGGCAGGGCGACGCGGAATTCCAGGCAACGCTGGAGCGCCACCGCGACAAGGTGGTGATCGGCGCGGGGTTTTCCGAAGTGCAGCTTGCCGACTCGCGCAAAAAGACACTCACCGTCCCGTCCCGCTCATTGATCCCCTCTGGTGATCCGCTCGATGAGCGGGTCGCCTACGTGAACTTCTGGCCGGATCTCGACGGCCCCGTGCGCACCGCCCGCTACCGGATCACCGAGGACGAGGTGAACAACCTGCCCCTGCGTCCGGATTCCCGGGTGCTGTATTCACTCGCGGGCCGCGCCGTTTCCAAGCTCGGCCATGAGGAACTCGTCCCGCGCGATCCACGCTGCATTCGCTTTTCGACTGGCTTCCCTCCGCATCCGTTGTGGAAGATTTTTTCATCCGCGATGTGGAAGACGCCGCCGTTCAACGGTGGCGAATTTTTCCGCGACAAGATTGTCGTCATCGGACCGTACGGCGAATGGACGCACGATGTCCTCAGCACTTCGCTCGGCATCATCCCAGGGCCGGAGCTTCACCTCCATGCGCTGAATGCCGCGCTGAACCGCGACTTCATCCGCGAGCCTTCGCACCTCGCGAATCTCGCCGCCATCCTCCTCGCCGGACTCGCTGCGTGGGCGCTCAGCGCATTTGTCCGGCAGCCCTTCCTCCGCTTCATCGTCTTCATCCTCGGCAGCGCCGCATGGTACTTTCTCGCCCACTTCGTCTTCGGCCTGCGCTCGGGCGCGACGATCCTCAGCATCGCGCCGCCGCTCCTCG
>JAYVRQ010000392.1:0-5041 GCA_043776145.1 Chthoniobacteraceae bacterium | reverse complement strand
TTTCCTACTCGTCCTCCGGCGGTTTCGTCTTCTTTTTTTTCTTCTTCTTTTCCGTCTCGACCGGCTCCTCCTTGAACAACTGCCGCATCACCCTTCCGATGAGCGGCGCGGCGGACGTGCCGCCATGCACGTCGTCGCTGTTTTTCACATCGCTCTCGTACACCACGGCGAAGGCATACCGCGGATTTTCCGACGGGGCGAAGCCCGCGAACCATGCGGCCGTGCGCTCCGCGGTTTTCGGTCCCCACTGCGCCGTGCCCGTTTTCCCCGCGACGGAAACGCCGGCGACCTGCGCCTTTCCCGCCGTCCCCGCCGGGCTCGAAACCACGTCGGCCATCGCGCGGCGGACTTCCTTCGCGATGTCCTTGTCGATGTCGATCATCGTGCGCGCACGCACATCGTACGCGGTCACGATTTGGTTGTCGATGGACTGCACCTGCTGCACGAGCCGCGCCGCGTAAAGCGTCCCCCCGTTTCCCACTGCACCCATCGCCATCGCGAGCTGTAGCGGCGTCGCGGTCACGTCGCCCTGGCCGATGGAAATGTTCGCGACGTCGCCGTTGAGGATGTTCCGCTTGTGGACGCGCTGCATGTATTCGTTGCTCGGGATGAGCCCGCCGGATTCCGCCGCGAGCGGCAAACCGGAGCGCTGGCCGAAGCCGAACTGCCGCGCGTAATCGAGGATCGTCTGCGGCCCGGTCTTGATTCCGACTTGGTAAAACCAGGTGTCGCACGACTGCGTGAGCGCCATGCGGAAGCCCATCGAGCCGGCGTCGGAATGTTTCCAGTTTCCAAATCGCAGCCCGCCGATCTGCATCGACGACGGACAGTTGAACTCATCGTCCTTGTCGATTTTTCCACTCTGCATCGCAGCCACGGCGACGAACACCTTGAACGTCGAGCCCGGCGGATACGCGGAGAGGAAGGCGCGCGGCAGCAGCGGCTTGTTCGGGTCGTCCAGCAGCATTTTGAAATCGGCCTCGGTGATTCGCGGCACGAACATGTTCAGGTTGAAGGTCGGCCACGACGCGAGCGCGAGCACGTCGCCCGTGTTCGGATCGACGATCACCATCGCCCCACGTTTGCACCCGCGCGCTAGTGCGTCTTCGCAAACCTGCTGGATGTGCGTGTCGATCGAAGTCACCACGTTGTAGCCCGGCTGCGGCGGGATGGTGATCTGCTCGGACGTGCGTTTTCCCTCCGCATCGAAGGAAATATTATACTGCCCGTTTTTCCCCTGAAGCTGATCGTCGAAACTCGCTTCGAGTCCCTCGCGTCCCTCCGCGTTCGGCCACATCAACTCGTTGTTTTCGATCGGCCCATCTTGGATGCGCCCTGCGCGGCCCGCGTATCCGATGACGTGCGCGGCCAGCGCACCATTCGGGTAAATGCGCTGATACACTGGCTGGAGCGTGAGGTTCTCGGGCTTCGCGCGTTTGAAGGCTTCGAGTTCGCCCGGCTTCAAATCCTGCGCGATCACCCACGGCACGATCGCGCGATTTTTGTAATGTTTGAGCGCGCCTTCGCTGTTGAAAACGATCGGGCGTCCCGTGAGCGTCTGCGCCCGCGCGATTTCCTTGCGCGCAAAGGCGAGTACGTCGGCGTCTGCGAGCTTCGCGGGCATGGGGAACGCGACCGCGAGATTGTAACTCACGCGCGACTGCGCCAGCGGCAGCCCCTTGCGATCGACGATCTGCCCGCGCGGCGCGGGGATGCCGAGGACGAAACTCTGCGCGCCTTTTTGCGTTTCCCAAGTCGGCGCGAGGCGCGTGTCGCCGGCTTTGGAACTCGGAGCCGGAGCGGGGGCTGGGGCCGTCGCGGCGGCGGTGCGGAAACCGGCGACGGGTGCCGCGGGCTGCTGGGCGAACGCGGTCGCGGTGAAAAAAAACGCAGCGATGGAGAAAGAGGGAAGCCGGATCATGGGATGCGGCGGCGACCTTAGGCGCGATCCGCGCGGGGCTCAAGGGTGGGGAACGGGGCGTCGCCGCCGTCACGCCGCCACCGCGTCCTGCGCTTCCTCCACACCCGACGCCTTCAGCACCGCGCGCCGCAGATCCGCCGCGCTCACCGGCTTGCTCACGATGAGGCAGATGCCTTCGGGCAGCGTGCCGCGCGCCTGCATTTCATCGCCAAATCCGGTCAGCAAAATCACCGGCGTGCCCGGTGCGCTTTCATTGATCGCGCGGGCGAGTTGCTCACCGCTCATGCCGGGCATGGATTGATCCGTGACGACAAGATCGAAGCGTTTCGGATCGAACTTTTTCAGCGCGTCATTCCCATCGCCCGCGACCTCGACCACATGGCCGTCGGCGCGCAGATATTCCGCGATCAATTCGCAAATCACATCCTGATCGTCCGCGACGAGAATGCGCAGCGCGCGCGCCACGCCGGCGTCGGGGATCACGATGATGGATTCCGCGGCAGCGGTGGTGACGGGGAGGCTGATGAGGAAGGTCGTGCCGCGTCCGATCTCGCTCGCGATGTCGATCGTGCCGCCGTGGCGCTGGATGATGCCATAGACCACCGAAAGCCCGAGCCCCGTGCCGCGTTCGCCTTTCGTGGTGAAGAACGGTTCAAGACAACGCGCGCGGTCCTCGTCGCTCATGCCGGTGCCGCTGTCGGCCACGGCCACGGTCACGCAGCCGTCCTTCATGGAAGTGGAAACGACGATGCGCCCGCCGTGCGGCATCGCATCGACGGCGTTGAAAATCAGATTCGTGAGCACCTCGCGAAGTTCCGCCGCATTTCCGCCGATGAGCGCGGTCGCGTGGAGCTTGGTTTCGACTTCGATCTGCACGCCTTCCGCGCGGCATTTGCCCTTCCACTTTGGCGCGGTCAGCGCGACGGCCTGCTGCGCGATTTCATTCAGATCGACCGGCACGCGCACATCGTTGCAAGTCGCGGGCCGGTAAAATTCGCGCAGGCGACTGACGACGTGCGTGGCATCCTGCGCCGCGGCGATCATGTGGCGCAGGTAGGCGATCTCGCGCTCCGGACCGCTTTGCAGCAGCGATGGGAGCAGCAACTCGCCGTAGCCGAGCACCATCGTCAGCGCGTTGTTGAAATCGTGCGCGATGCCGCCCGCCATCATCCCGAGCGCGCGGAGGCGTTCCTGCTTCACCTCCTGCTCCTGCGAGGAGCGCAGCCGCGCGAGCAATTCCTCCAACTGCGCCGTGCGTTCGCGCACCTGCGCCTCGAGCCCCTGATTTTGCTTTTGCAATTCGAGATGCAGGAAGCGGTTTTCGAGCAGGTTGTTGATGCGCAGCACGACCTCGAAATTATCCAGCGGCTTGGTCACGAGATCCTTCGCGCCCGCCGCGAGCGCACGGCGTTTCGTGTCGATCGTCACATCCGCCGTGAGCACCAGGATCGGCAGATAATCCTCCGGCGGAATCGCCGCCTTCAACTGCTCGATGACCGCGAATCCGTCGAGATGCGGCATGTGCAAATCGAGCAGCACGAGATCGGGCTGGAATTCAAAATACAGCGACAGCGCCTGCCGCGAATCGCTCGTGCTCTTCACCGTGGCGCTCCCGAACTTCTCCAAAATGCACTCCAGCAGCCGGATGTTGGACGGTTCATCGTCCACGATCAGAACGCGGGCTTTATTGAGCAAAGGATGATTCATGTGCGGATCGCCACTGCGAAAGTTCGACTCTGGAAAAGCACATGGTATGCCCCTGCGATGCGCCGCACCGCCCGAATCCAGCCATGACGCTCCCGCCCGACCGGCAGGCTTCGCGCGTGCGAAGCATGTTTGCCTCTATCGCCAGCCGCTACGACCTCGCGAATCACCTGCTCAGCGGCGGGCTCGATTTTTTTTGGAGAAAACGCGCCGCCCGCATTGCGAGGGCGTGGAAACCCGCGCGCATTCTCGATCTTGCGACGGGTAGTGGCGATCTTGCGCTGACGATCCGTGCCGCGTGCCCCGGCGCATTTCTCATCGGCGCGGATTTTTGCGAGCCGATGCTGCGCGTTGCACAGCGCAAGGGACTCGGCCCGCTCGTCGTTGCCGACGGTCTGCGGCTCCCCTTCGCCGACGCCTCCTTCGACGCGCTCACCATCGCCTTCGGCCTGCGCAACATGGAATCCTGGTCCCGCGGCCTCGCGGAAATGCGGCGCGTGCTGCGTCCCGGCGGGCACGTCCTCATCCTCGATTTCTCGATTCCGCCGCCACCGCTGCGCTGGCTCTACCGACCATACCTGCACCACGCGCTGCCCCGCCTCGCGGCTTTCGTCACGGGTGAAAAAGCGGCGTACGAATACCTCGGCGATTCCATCGAAAAATTCCCGAGTGGCGACGCCATGTGCGCGCTGCTGCGCGAGACGGGATTTGCCGAGGCGAAATGCGAACCGCTCAGCGGCGGCATCGTCTCGCTCTACACCGCACGGCGGTGAACAACTTCGCCGACTAATTCCCGACGCCACTGCCGGTGTTCTCAGAACAAACCCACCGACTGTGAAACAAACGACGCCAACGCAGACCGCGAAAATTCCCGGATGGCCGGCCTTCGTTGTCGCGGTCGCGCTCGCGGCGTTTCAATTTTCAGCCGCCGCGGTCGATGTCTCCACTCTTCCGCCTCCGGCGAAAACGACGGTCGATTTCGCGCGCGCTGTTCAACCGCTGTTGGCGGATCGTTGCGTGAAATGTCACGGCGCGGAAAAGCAAAAGGGCGGGCTGCGGCTGGATGGGAAGGCGGCGGCGATGAAAGGCGGCGACGATGGGAAGGCCATCGAACCGGGAAAGAGCGGGGACAGCCGTCTGATTCACCTCGTGGCGGGACTCGACGAGGACAAGGTGATGCCGCCGAAAGGTGAGCGGCTGACGCCGGAGCAGATCGGGCTGCTGCGGGCGTGGATCGATCAGGGCGCGGACTGGCCGGACGATGGGAAGACCGCGCGCAGCGAGCATTGGGCGTTTCAAAAAATCCGTGCAACGGCGGCGCAGGATGGGAATCCGATCGACGCATTCATCACCGCGAAGCTCGCGGAGAAAGGACTCGCGCTTTCCCCCGAAGCCGACGCGCGCACATTCATCCGC
>JAYVRQ010000391.1:0-1589 GCA_043776145.1 Chthoniobacteraceae bacterium | reverse complement strand
TTTTCCACCCACACGCCGTAAGCCTCGACGATTTTTTTTCCGTCATCGCTGAGCAGTGAAAACGGGAGCGCGAACTTCTCGATGAACTTCGCGTGGCTTTTCACCGAGTCGATGCTCACGCCAAAGACTTCCGCTTTCCCGGCGAAATCCTTCCAAGCATCGCGCAACCCGCACGCCTGCCTGGTGCATCCGGGCGTGTCGTCTTTCGGATAAAAATAGAGCACGACCGTTTTGCCTTTCAGGTCGGCGAGCGAGACGGTCTGCCCGTCGTAGTTCCCGCCCACGGCGGCGGCTTTGAATGCGGGCGCTCTGGCCCCGACGGTGATTTCGGACATGGGGAAAATGTGCGCGCTGCCGGACGGTGTGGCGAGCGAAAGGAGGGATGTCCCCATTCAAACCAGCCGCGACGAGACGTTCCTTTCGCGACGCCAAATCGGCAGGCACCACGCGACGCGGGCGCGCGTAAAGGCGGTATCCTCTGAACAATTTTCGGAAGGCTATTTGCTGAGCAGTGGACGATACTTTTCCAAAGCCCACGAGAATCGCCCGCTTCACCCAAAATCGAGGACGCGCTGCAGTTCGAACTCGAACGCCGCGGGGTGCCAGGCCCGCAAAACGGAAAAGGCCCGAACCGCCTGTGCGATTCGGGCCTCTCCTTATCCACCACTAACCAGAAAATCTTCCCGCCGCCTACGCGGGCTGAAGCACTCGCGAAGGGTTTGGCCGCGGCGGCGGCGGCGCGACAACGCTGGCCGGCTTCTCCTTCTTGCTCCGCACCGGCGCGCGCTCCACGCGACTGGCGCTGTCCCACGCGCGCAGCTTCTCCGGCTGGCGCTCGTATTTGTTGCCCATGATCGTGTCGAGAAAGTCCACCTCGTCGCTGATCTCACCGATCAGCTTTCCAATGAGCGCCGTGTTCTCCACGCCATCCTGCACTTCATTTTGATTGTGCGCGTTGGCGTCGTCGATCGCATCGCGGTCGGCGCGCAAACACTGCACGAAATTTTCCGCAAGCTCGTGCGGGAGAAAGCGGCCGCGCAACGCCGCCTTCGCGGTCTTCTCCGCGGCGGTGTCCTTCTCCTGATCCTCGAGCAAGCCGAGAACCTTGTCCGCCTGCGTGGTGACTTCGATCTGCGTGCGCTCCGGCACCGTATAAGCCGCCGCAAACCCCATCTCCCCGCTCAGCTTCGCGATGGAACGCGCCGTGGCCGCGATGCGTTTCAAATCCAGCATCACCGCATCCATCAGCGTCTCCTTGCTCACGCGCGCCGGCGTCTGCCCCGCCTTCGCCAGGTCGATGTCGGCGATCTTGGCGGTGATGGCGGCAAAGTGCCCCTTCGCCAGACTGTCGGGAGCGAAGTCGGCGTCATTGTTCAGTCCAAAGGTGACGACACGCTTGGCGCGGTCATAGCGGCGGATGTCTCGGTCATTCATGGTGCGGTATCGTGGTTAGATTGTGATGTGCGCGTCTCACTGACGCACAACTGCTCTAAGAGACTGTGTAAAAAGTCATTTAGCGAGTCTGCGGAGCATGATGCGGGAGGCTTGAATGAGGATCATGGCTTCGCTGGAGGCAGTTTTGGTTTCGT
>JAYVRQ010000390.1:0-1592 GCA_043776145.1 Chthoniobacteraceae bacterium | reverse complement strand
GGCAGCCGGATGATCTTCCCGGTGAATTCCGTTGTTCCCGCGACCGTCAGCGCCATCGTGTAAGTATCCTTCGTGCCCGGATTCGGCTTGCCTTTCGCATCCGTGTTTTTGCGCGAGGAATAGTCAATTTCCATCGTGCCTTGGATGGCCTTCGGCAGGTTGAGCTTCTCGGCCTCCTGCGCATTCGTAAGCAGCGGGCTGAAAAGCAGGGCGCTGATTGCTGTCACCAATGTGAACAGGGCGCATGTTTTTTTTCGCGGTGTTGTTTTGTGTTTCATACCTGTTGTGTGGGTTGGATTGGAGTTCATTTGGGAAAGAAAGAAAACCTTGGGCGGCTGCATCGGAGGCGGGATTTCGATGGAGCTTTACCACGCTCCGCATTGAAATGTGTTGGGATGCTTATGCGCCGCAAATTGGTGAAGCAAGGAGAAAGAGGAAGGTGGGCGGACGGGAGTCGGAAGCGCCCGCGAACCGCCGCAGTAGCTCCCTGCCGGGAATTGCCGCGCACCCACCCGGATGCCGCCCCCTCTCGGAAACGCTCAGACTGCATGCTTCCCCCAGAATCTGCCACCGCGCACGATCTTCAAATGAGTCTTGGGCGAGTTTTTTCTGTGTTCTCCAGGACTTTGTTTTTGAAAGTGGAATTGGGATGCCGCGCTTTCAGAGTGCTCGCTTGCCTTCCTTTGCGCACCAAGTGCGCCACATTTTCCGGTATGCGGCTTCGACATCTCGTGCAAATCGGGGAGCGTCCATGAGCGGGGATGCTTTCGCGCGGGAGCGCAGCGTGGCGTGCAGTTGGATAAGCCGCGGCACGTCATGGGCCAACTTGGAGGCAATCTGCACAAACTCTTCAGGAGTGGTCGCGACGAGTTCTGGCAGTCCGACGCCCGAGAGCAGGCTCACACCGACGCGGGAGGCGTGTGTCTTGCCGGCCATGCTGACGACCGGCACTCCCATCCACATGGCCTCGGAAGTCGTGGTCGTGCCGTGGTAAGGATAGGTGTCCAGCGCAATGTCCACCCGCCCGTAGCAGGCGAGGTGGCCCGCCAGTTCGGAAACATGCCCCATCAGTTCGATGCGGTCCGATGCGATGCCGGCCGCATCAAGCACGTCGCGTACGTCCTGCTGCGCCGAGGATCGCATCAGCGCGGGATTTTTGAGCAGCAGCCTCGAACCCGGTACTGCATGCAGGATCTCCGACCAGAGCTTGAGTAGGGGCGCGTTGATTTTAGGCATTGCGTTGAAGCAGCCAAAGGTGATCAGGCCATCCTTCTCGACGGGCGGCGCGCTCACCGGCGGTGTGGAATCCGCAGGTCGGAAACACCAAGCGCACCGGGGTAGCCAGACCAAGTGCTCGCTGTGCAGGTGTTCGGTGCATCCCGGGGGATCGGCGTATGCGTCCGTGAGGCGATAGTCTATGGCCTGCATACCTGTGGAGTTCGGGTAGCCGAGGTAGGTTACTTGGACGGGAGCGGGCTTGCGTGCGAAGACCGTGAGGCGGTTGTTCGCCGTGTGCCCAGCCAAGTCCACGAGGATGTCAATGCGGTCGCTGCGGATGAGATCAGCGGCTTGGGCATCGGAAAGGCCGACGA
>JAYVRQ010000389.1:0-5057 GCA_043776145.1 Chthoniobacteraceae bacterium | reverse complement strand
TTGTCTTCAAGTGTGGACCGGCGTCGATTACGCTAAAAAAGAATGGCGATGTGACTATCAAAGGAACGAACATTACAATTTCCGCGAGTGCCAGCCTGGAAGAAAAGGGTGCCACCGTGACAACAACGGCATCGGGAGCCCACACCCTCAAGGGAATGCCCATCAGCCTCAACCCATAGCCAGTCGTGCCAGCAAAACCCGCCGCCAGGCTTGGAGATGCCACTGCACACGGGGGAACCGTCGTGCCTGGCCCCGGCGCGATTGCACCGAAGGCCATCCTCATCAATGGCAAGCCCGGTCTGCGAGCGCCCACCGACACCTGCGTCTGTCCAATACCCATCGCCCCGCCCGCGCCCGCGCCGCACGGACCCGAGAAATGCGTCCTCGGCAGCATGACGGTGCTGTTCAACGGGCAGATGGCTGTGCGCGTCGGCGATATTTGGATTGGGGCCGCGCCGCCCAATAGCGTCACCGTCGGCAGCACCAACGTCTTTATCGGCGATATAGGCTTCGGCCTGGCTGATCCCGCCAATATGGCTGAGTTCTGCAAAGGCTTTGCGGAACTCGTCAAGAACTGGCCAAGCCTGACACCCGACCAGAGACGCCAGGAGATGGCGGATCTTCTCAATCAGCAACTTGGCAAGGGCGGAACCCCTGCCGTGGGTGTGAACTCCAATTCCGCACTCGCTGGCACTCCCACGCTCGGTCAATTCGATTTCCCCTCGGGAAACATCGATGTCAATCCCGACCTGCTGGCCAATGGCAGCCTTTCCAGTGCCGATGCCACAAACCTGGCCAACACTCTCTACCACGAAGCCCGGCATTCCGAACAATGGTCGAACATGGCACGGGTTCAGGCTGGCAGCGGCGCGTCGGCGGCGCAAATCAGCTCGGATATGGGCATTCCTCTTTCCGCCGCACAGGCGGCGGTCGCAGCACCCCTGAGCGGCAGCGCGCCGGAAGCGGTGATGGGCGGAGCGATGCACCAATCCGTCTATGGCACCGATGCCGCCCATCGCGAGAGCGTCCTGACGGGCTTGGATACCGGCACTCCCGGCACTCCGGCCTACACCGAACTTTATGAACAATATCGAGCGCTCCCGGAAGAACAAGACGCCTGGAACACTGGCGATACTCTGCCTTGCGGCCACTAGCCTGTGCGCCAATCAAGCTAACTCTATGGATGCCGATGCTCTTGTTCTCTTCGCGCACCGCTTTACGAGCGAACCCTTCAGTCGCGACGAAGCACTCGCGCTTTTAGGCGAAATCAAGGAAGAGACAACCGCTGCCCTGATTCTGGCTCCACGCCCGGCCTGGCAGGCGCGGCGCATCATTCTGGAGTCAGCGGCGGCGAAAACCGGGAATAAGATGGTCGCCGGTGTTATCTTCGAGTTCGATCGTGTACAGAACATCCAACTGCCGGAACTCATCCGCCGGTGGGGGGCATGGAAAAAAAAGCCCCGACTCAAGCCAGACCAGCCCATTCCCATCCAGTTTCAGGTGGAAACTCCGAAATGGCTTGGGCACGTTCTCTTAGATTGCCAAGAGCTGCCCAAAGGCAATACCGCGAAGGTATCCCGCGTCATCTTTCGCAGAGCGGAGCGCGACTAACTATCGCTTTCAAAAACCACCGGTAATCAAACCTAGCCGGGCCTTGACTCCTTTGTGCAGTTTTCCCTAAAGTCCCGCATATGACACTCACGGATACCGTTGGCGAAAAGGGGAGGAACAACGCAAATGACGTGCGGGCCGTGCAGGCTCTGCTCGGAAAGAACATCGACAGCCTCGTGCCGTCCTTGCCGCCGCCGCCCTCGGGCGTTTGCGACGCGCAGACCATCTCGCTCATTAAACTCTTTCAGGAACGCGTCCTGCACATGCAGCCGCCGAGTGGACTGGTCGGGCCGCAGAGCGCGACGTGGTTTGCGCTGAACGGCCAGTCCGGGCCGGCCAGCGATCCTCTCCAGTCCGCGATCAGCGAGCTGGATTCGCAGTTCATCAATTTCGCGCAGCGGTTTATCCAGGATGCGGGTGTCCGCGCCAACTATCTGGCCGAGGCAAAGCGATTTTCGCAGGATCTGCTCGACCAAGTGAAATCCGGCAGGCTCACGCCGGAGGCCGCTGCCGCGCGCGCCAGCGAAATGCGCAACAGCTTGATGGAGGCGATGCGCATCCGCAGCAGCGACATCGGGCGCGCTGTCGCCGAACTGGAGAAGGCCACCGGCAAGACGCTCGCGGAGTTGATGGAGAAATACGCGCAGAAACTTTACGGCAGGGAATTCAAGCTCCTCTCGGCTGCGGAGCAGGACTTGGTTTACCTCGAGATCGTGGCCAAAGCGGGCGCTCCAAACCCAAAGTGGAACGCCCGCGCGATGAAGCTCGGGAAGGTCGGGCGCGGCCTCATCGTGGTGAGCCTCGCGCTCGCTGTGTATAACGTCGCGAGTTCAGAACGGCCCGGCCGCCAGATCGTCAAAGAAGGCACCACGGCGGGCGCTGGTTTTCTCGGAAGCATTGCCGGCGGGGCCGCGGCGGGGCTGGTCTGCGGGCCGGGTGCGCCGGTGTGCGTGGGGATCGGCGTGGTGGTGGGCGGCATCGCCTTCGGGCTCGGTGCGGACCTGACCTTCGACTGGCTCTGGGAATAGCGCGCGATGCGGCTCGGATTTTTCGCGCGCAAATGATCGAACCCGCTTCGCTCTTCCACCTCGCGGAAATCGACGAACTCAATGCGCGCGCCGCCCTTTGCGCCGCGCACGGCAAAGTCGGAGTCATCGACGGCACCCACCTCGAAGCACAGTTTCGCGGCGATGAGTGCTTTATCATCTTCGCCACCGTTGGCGATCCTTGGGAGGAAATCCTGTTCGTTCATCTGCTCGACGCGTCTTTCCGCGCCCTCGACGAAATTGCGCTCGGTCAAATTTACACGCCTGGATCGGTGCGCAGTCTGCGAGTATGCGGCGCGGGCTCTCTCGCGTTTTCATTTTTCGCCGATGAAGAGTGGCGTCTCGAAATCCTGCCGGAGCCGCGGGTCGTCTGGCCGTGGAAAATCGGTTCGGCAGTTCGCTACCCGCGCGCGCTACGCCGGCATTTGCTTGCGCTTTCACGAACCGAGCCCGGCGCGGTCACGGGAGAGTAAAAGAAGGGGTCTGGACGCGGGCGTCCCGATCATCCAGAGGCTGGGTGGTCCTCGACCAGATCGCCCCAGTGTCGGCCGTTCGTGGCGATAGCCATTTCCAGGCTGACTTTGAATGGCGGCAGCAGGTCAGGGAGCGCGCGTTTAGCATGAGGCCAGCTTCGCGAAGGCGCGTGTATTTGCGGTGTTAGTTGCGCCACGATCTCAGGCGTAATTTCAACTGTCAGATACAGAGCCCGCTTGTGATTCTCCCGATAATTTGGATCCAGCTTCAAATGGTTTGCCGTCGAAGATTTCGAGCTTCTCCATAAAGCGATCCTCTTTCAGACGTAAGTGGAGGAGGTGCCGATTTGCGACGGCGCTACCAGTTCCGCAGATTCTTGTTCCGCTCCTCGTCGTATTTCTGGCCGACGTGATGCCTCGCCTGCATTTCGAGCGGCTTCTGGTCCTCCTTCAGTTTCGCGAGCATCGACTCGAACGATTCCTTCGCCTCCTGCGGCTTGCCCGGCTGCGGTTTTCCGGGCGGCTGATCGCGCTTGGCCAATTGCTGGCGCAGGCGCAAAAGCGCGGCCTGCACCTGCTGCCGGCCCTGCTTTGCAGGCTCGTTGCCCGGCTGGAGTTGCTGCGCCTTTTCAAAATCAGACTCCGCTTTTTCCAGATGCGAAACGGCCTGCTCCGGCGAATCCCGCTGCTCGGCTTGCGCGCCCTGCTTCTGCTCCTTCTGACCGAGTTGCGTGAGCAGCGGCGCGAGTTGGGCTTCCGCCTTGTCGATGCGCGGCTGGATTTTCGCGTTCTGCGGATCGAGCCCCTTTGCCTGCTCGAAGTGCTCGATCGCGCCGAGCAAATTCTCCGCCGCCTGCTCCGGCTCGCGCTGCATCTGCTGCTCCCCGCGCTCCGCCTGCCGGTCGCCCTGGTCGAGATGAAGCTGCTCCAGTTCCTCCTTCACTTCCTTCTCCCCGGCCTGCGCGTCCCGGTGCTCCGGCACATGCGCAAGCGCCTCCTGAAAATTTTCCAGCGCCTTTTCAAATTTCTCCGCCGCCTCCTGCGGATCGTTCTTCTTCTCCGCCCGCGCCTGCTGCTGATCTTTGCGTCCCGCCTTGTCGAAAAGGTTCGCCATCTTTTCCTCCACGCGCTTCTCACCGTCCTTCGCCCTTGAGTCATCGGGCACCACGGCCTGCGCCTTTTGAAAATCTTCGAGCGCCTCCGCAAATTCCTCCCGCGCATTCTTCCGCTCCCACTCATTCTCGGGACGCCGCTGGTCCGCCGTTTTTTCGTGAGACTCCGCCTTCCGGTCGAGCGCCTGTGCGAGCAGTTTTTCGATCTGCTTTTTCTCCGCCTCGCGCTCGGGACTCTGCGGATTCAACGCCTGCGCCTGCTGCGCGTAACTCAGCGCCGCCTCCAGCCGCTCCACGGCTTTTTCAAAATTCCACTCATCCCGTTTCGCATCCGCCACGAGCTGCTTCGCGAGCCGCGCGTACACTTTCTCCAGTTCCTTCTCCACCACCGCGAGATTCTGCGCGGCGGTCTTGTGGCGTTTGTTGAAAGCGAGCGCGACGCGGAACGCCTCGCGGCTCTGCTCCAGCCGCGCGACCGTGGCATCCGGCTCCGTCTCGATCTGCGGCTGCGCGAGCCGGTAGGAGACATTGCCGATTTGCAGCCACACCTGCTCGGAGAGCCCGTCGGGCAAAGGCGTCGAAGCGAGCTGCTGCCAAGTCTCATCCGCCTTCGCAAAATCCCGCGCCGCATACGCCGCGACGCCCGCATCGTAAAGCAGCCACGGATCGCCCGGATTTTCCTTCAGCAATTCCGCCAGATGCTCCGCCGCCTTTTCCGCATCCTGCTCCAAAAGCTGCCGCGCGAGCGGCACGCCCGCGAATGCTGGCGCGCTGGCGGCGAGTGTGAGGAGAAGCAGGCGGGCTTTCATGCGGCG
>JAYVRQ010000388.1:0-5059 GCA_043776145.1 Chthoniobacteraceae bacterium | reverse complement strand
TTGGCCGAAGGATTGAAAATCGGCGGCTGCTACGTGCTGCGGAGTCCACTCAGCAAGTCTGGCGCACGCCCTGTGTGGATCGCGAGCGATGAAGTTCTCGGCAAGGATGTGACGCTGCATTTTGTCCCTGCGGCTGTGGCGGCGGATGCCCGTGCGATGACGGAGCTCCGCCAAGAGGTGAAGCGCAACCGCCAACTCATCCACCCGAACATTCTTCGCGTGTATGATTTTGTGGAGGATGGCAGCCATGTGGCGATCTCGATGGATGAATTTGCCGGTGAGTCCCTCCGCGATGTCCTGCAGAAAAAGGGGACGCTGGACCCTGCTGATTTGAAGCCTTGGATCACGCAGCTCGCAGAGACGCTCGCGGATGCGCATCGCATCCAGCTTTTCCACCGCGACCTCGCGCCGGAGAATATCTATCTGCGTCCGAACGGCGGGTTGCTCGTCGCAAATTTTGGAATCAGCCGCGTAATTCTCAATTCGCTCGAACGTGCTGGCATCGCGAAGGGTGCCGATGCGCATCTGGCCTACCTCAGCCCTCAGCAGATCGACGGAGATCGCCCGAATGCGAGCGACGACATCTATGGCCTCGGCGTGCTCATGAATACGCTGCTCGCCGGCTCGCCGCCATTTTCCGGTGACGACATCGTCCTGCAGATTCGGAAGAACATCCCGCCTTCAATCTCCGCACTGCGCGCTGCGGCGGGAGCAGCCGCGCCGGTGTCGGCACCTTGGGAAAAGCTGATCGCGACGTCTCTTGAGAAAAACCCTGAGGCGAGGCCCCGGAATTTGACGGATGTCCTCACCTTGCTCGGGCAGGATTCTGTCTCCGCGCGGGCTCAGGTCGCGCCGATTTCAAAGAGCGCCCCAGGTGCTGTTGCGGCTGCTGCGGTGGAAAAGGCCGCTTCCGGTCTGACAGGGCAGACTCTCGCAGGACTGGACGCCCCGCTGAAGACACCGATCCACCTCGAAAACTCTGGAAATGAAGCCGCCGCCGGAAAAGCCGATGGATCTTCCTTTTCGTCCGAAACTGCGGCCGCCGCCGACAAGCCACTCCACCCGGAGATTCCGCCGATCACCCAGCGTCCTCCGATTCGTAAGGCGTCTGACAAGGGCGCGCTGTCCGCGAATTTCCCCGACCTCGACCGCCCGCGTTCGAAGGCACCCCTCGTCTGGCTGCTCCTCGCTGCCGGCATCATTGGCGGCGGGATTTATTTAAGGAACAAACCAGAGTCGCCCGATGGAGATGAGAATGGCGGCGTCACGCGGATCGATGACTCTGGCAATCCCGAAGCCGGGACTCTGCCGTCGAAGACATCGGAAGGCACCGCAGGAACATCGAAGTCGCCGGACGATCTGCCGGAACCGGAGCTAGTGAATCCTAAGAAGGTCGTTGCAAATGTTCAGACAAGCGGCACGACTTTGGAAGCTTCCAAAACGCCTATCAAGGTGACAGTGGATGAGCTTCCGAAGAGCATTGCGACCCCTGTGCCCAAGCCACCGAAGGCCGGCCTGATTGGCGGCGGCGATTCAGAAGCCATCGTGAAAGCTCCGACGCAGTCTGCCGAGGTCGTGCCAAATTCGCTGGAAATTGCTTCTGCGAAGACGGGCGGCAAACCCACGCCGGATGCAAGAGTCGCGACGCCAGCGAATCCGCAGACGAAGTCGCCTGAACTGATCGGCGGCCAGAACCCTGTCAATATCGGCATCACTGTGCCCATAACTTCGGGGTTGCCTCCAGAGAAGACGCCGTCGCCCCCGGTAAAGCCCGAGGCGACGCCGCAGCCCGTTGCGATTACGAAGAAGGCCGCGCCTTTGCCGACTCTGCCGGAGCCTGTCCAACCGCTTGTGAAACTGAACTTGCCGGAGAAGCCGACTGTGGCGCAATTAGAAGAAATCAAGCAGCAGCGAGAAGCGGCCATCAAAAATATCCGCAGCACGGGCGCCATCGCTGATGCCGCGCATATCGAGGCTAGCCGCCGTCTTGAAACCGCGAAGGCCGAGAAGGAAAAGCGCCAGAAGGAACTCGATTCAAAACGGAAGACCCTCGCACCCGTGATCCAGCAGGCCGAGGCGCTCGCCGCAGAACGGAAAAAATACGAGGACGAAGCCGCAAAGGCGCTCGCCGCCGCCGCCGAAGCGACAAGGCAGGCAGAGGCCGCGAAACGCAAAATCGAGGAAACGGCATCGAAAGGCGGTGAGAAACTCCAGGCACGGCAGCAGGCGGAAGTCGAATTGACCGCAGCCACTGCCGAATTCACTACTGTGGCCAAGGAAGTGGATGAAATCTCGCAAGTGCTGACAAAGGCGGAGGCGATCCGGATGCAGGCGAGGCTCTCCCAGCAGCAGGTTGAGCAGGATCTGCAAAAAATCGCCACCGCCACCGACAAGGCGCAGCGCTGGGAAAAGGAGGTGCATCGCAAGGCCAATCTTGAGAAAATCACGGCTATCGAAAAACAGATGTCGGCTCTCAAGGCGCAGGCATCGAAGTTTGATGCCACCATTGAGCCGTTAAAGGAACTTGGCGAAGCGGGCAAGGAGGCCATCAAGAAAATCGAAGAGAAAAAAGCCACGGCGCAGAAACAAATTGGCGACTTGCAGGCTGAGATCACGCGGATCGCTTCGGGCGCAGCCGACGTGCTGCCGCCGAAAGAGACGGGTAATGCAGCGCCTCCGGTGGTGCCGGTAATTCCAGTGACCCCTGCGGTTCCGGTCACGCCTCCAGTCACGCCCGCCGTCGTGGAGATCCTGGTGCAGCCTCCAGTACAGGCGCACGAAACCAGCCTAGTCACGAATTCCTTGGGAATGAAATTTGCCCCCGTCGGGGACGTGCAGTTCAGCGTCAATCTGACGACACTCAAGGAATTCGAGGCATTCGCCACCGCCACCGGACTGAAGTCTGAGGCGTGGAAAAATCCTGGATTCAAGCAGGGGCCGGATCATCCGGTCGTCAATGTGACGTGGCGCGAAGGGGAGGCCTTTTGCAAATGGCTCACGGACAAAGAGCGCAAGTCCGGTCAACTGAAAGTCGGTGAGACCTACCGTCTTCCGACTGATTTGGAATGGAGTAAGGCAGTCGGCCTTCCGCCCGAATCGGGTGCGACGCCCGAAGAACGCGACATGGGTGTGCAGGACATTTACCCTTGGGGCAGCCAGTGGCCGCCACCGGCTGGTGCTGGTAACTACGCAGGTGAAGAGACTCAGACCGAGATTCCGATCCCGAACTACAACGACGGCTACCCGAACACCTCTCCGGTCGGAAAATTCAAGGCCAACGCTGCGAGCCTGTATGACATGGGCGGAAATGTCTGGCAGTGGGTTGGTGATGCGTGGAATGGGGAAAACCGCGCCAAGACGCTCCGTGGCGGCTCATGGTACAATGGTGCCATCCCGCTCAGCCTCCTGTCGTCTTGCCGCATCAGCTCGTCGCCCGATACGCTGCATGACACCTACGGATTCCGGATCATCAAGGCCACCGCCAAGGTGGGCGAAGCGACTAAGCCGCACCGCCGCAACTGAACACCACGCCTTACCGCAGATTTTTAATTGCCACCGCAAAAGGTGGCGTGTTAATCAAACGTAGCAGTCACCCTTTTTGCACAGAAAATTTATGAACGTACTCTCAGCTCGCATCGCCCCGATCATCGCATCCGTGTCACTTTTTGCCGCCGGAAGTGCGGTTGGTCAGGAATATTTCCGCGATTTCGGCAGCTCGCGCTCCTCCAGCGGCATCGGTCGCCTTGGACCGGGTGCGGAAATTTTTCTCGGCAATAACCAGAACGGCATGGAACCAGTCACCGAGGAGGAAATCTCGAAGGAAGAGAAGAACTACAACATCAAAATCGGGATTTTGGAGCTCTCCCTCGCAGTCGGAGTCGGAATTGAAGTCAATGACAATATCGCGTTGTCCGAATTCAACCGCCAGTCTGACGTCATCATCCGCCCTCAGTTCGATATCGAGGGGGCGATTCGCTTTTCTGAGACGAGCCGCCTGCGCCTCGGTGTCGGCCTGAGCTACGCAGAGTATCTTAAGCACAGCCAGTTCAGCTCCGATTCGCTCCTCATCGCGCCGACTTCGGCGATTACGTGGACTGCCGAGACCGGCGCGTTCAAATTCACTTTCCGTGAGCGTCTCTCCTATCAGGAAGATCCCTTCGACCAGCCGACGCTGAATGTCGCCAATTACCGCCGATGGGAAAATCAAGCGGGCATCCAAGTGGATTGGGATGCAAACCAGTACACGAAGATCGCAGTTGGCTACGACCGCTACGACCTCTGGACCACGGACCCGACTTACTCGGCCATTGATCATAGTATCAATACGGTTTTCCTGAGGCCTACATTTCAGGTCGGGCCGCGTTTGAGCGTCGGCGTGAATGCTTCGTATAGCATGTTTGACTACAAGGATGTATCGCACTCCGACGGTCATTCGTTGCTGGTCGGCCCGTTCGTCCGGGTGAAGGTCAACGATTTTACGGACGTGTACGCGGAAGTCGGCTTCCAACAATCGAGCTTCGATAGCTCAACGGTTTTCACGGTTGTTGACCGGATCACCGGCGCAGTCACCGGCAGCGGTCTCGATGGCGAGGAAGGCAGCAGTTGGTACGCGAAGTTTGAGTTGATCAACCGCCCTGCGGAAAACATCCGCCAAAAGCTCAGCTTCTCGAAGACCGCTGAACTCGGATATCAGTCGAACTTCTACGATCTCTATCATGTGGAATACAGCATCGACTGGTCGATTCATGAGAAGACCAGCATCCGCCCGGTGTTTTTCTACGAGTACTATAAGACCTCCGGCCCTGCGGCTGAAAAAGCGCACCGCGTCGGGGCAGCCCTTGGGATTTATCACGTTTTCAACGAAAATTTCACGGCTGGGCTCGATTATCGCTATCTTGTCAAAGACTCAAACCAGAACGGGGCTGATTACTATCAGAACCTCGGGATGTTGAGCCTTTACTACAAGTTCTGATAATCAAAAGCCATGACCCATGCGTAGCTGTCTGTTATTCGGCGTAATCGCCGCTCTCCTCACTTCGTTTGTAACAGTCAGCACGGC
>JAYVRQ010000387.1:0-5068 GCA_043776145.1 Chthoniobacteraceae bacterium | reverse complement strand
TCGCGGTGAACACGATCGACGTGATTTACCTTTGGATGCACACGGCGGTGCCGGAGGGCATGAATGGGAAAGAGTTTCTCCATGAAGGCGTGAACAGTCTGATCGCGGCGACGGTGCTCGCGGGGATCGTGCTCACGTTTCTTTTTCAGCAATCGGCGGAGGCGACGCAGACCAGCACGCTGAGGGCGCTGGCCTTCGCATGGGTCGCGCAAAATCTCGTCCTGATCGCCGGAGTTTTTTTGCGGCTGAAACTTTACGTCGATACCGAGGAGATGACTGCGAAGCGCGTCTATGTCGCGTGCTTCCTCCTGCTCGTCACGCTGGGTTTCGCGTTCCTGTGCGTGCATGTGCGGCGCGGGCGCGACGCGAGCCGGCTCATCTGGCGAAGTGCGGTGACGACGTTCGCGCTGTTTTTCGTCCTGCAATTTCTCGACGTGGTCGGCTGGGTGTGCCGCTACAATGTCACGCGTTGGCAGGCGAGGCCCGACCGCTTCGGGCTGCATGTGGCCTATCAACTGGCGCTCGGTCCCAATGCGTGGCCCGTGCTCCTCAAAATCGCGCGTGAAAATCCGCCAAGCGCGGTGCGTGACGACGTGGTTCTTGGCCTGCGCGATGTGGCGGAAATGGAACGCCCGGGCCTAGCGAACGTGAATTGGCGAGAGAGCCAGTTGCGACGGGATCGAAATGCCGCAGCCCTGTTCGCGTGGGCGGAGCCGCTTGGAAAAATGACGCCGGAGGAAAGCGCCGCTCCCGTCGTGCGCGAGTTCCACCGAACCCTGCACACGCTGAACTTGCGCGACTGACCGCTACGCCTTCTTCGGCCAGTTCAGAATGTCGAGTTCCGGCTCCGCCTTCGGCGCTGTGGCGGGCCAGGTGAAATGGCACGCTTCGCAATAGTAGCCGCGCTCGATCACTCCGGCTGCGGCGAGCGCGGCGGGCAGCGCGCCGATGATCGTCTTTCGCGAAAACTGCGGATACTCGACCGTGAACGATCCGCACTCTGGGCAGCGCACTGCGCCGGGGATCGCGCCGTCCGCGGCGGCCCATTCGCCCAGCAGCCTGCGCGCATCCGCCTCGTGCCCCACGCCGACGCGCACATGCAGATGGGCCAGCGGCGTCATGTTCCAAAGCTGCCATTTCTGCTGGTTCGATTCGTCGTGAATGTCCGCCTCAATGCCGCTGTCTTTGAGACGTGCGACGAGTGCTTCGGCGGGTGGCAGTTCGTTGAAGGCTGCGAGTTTGGTCAGTGAGTCCATGATGATGATGAGTTCGGGTTTTCGATCGCTGCTGGCTGTGTGGAAGGTTCGCCCCGCGCCTTCATCCGACAAGAAATTTTCTCACTCCGTGGTGGCTTGTGCAAAAGTTTCGCGGCTAAGATTCGCGGCAATCACGAGTGATGCAACTCGCCGGTTCGCCAACCGGCATTCACCTCGCCCAACAACCCCGCTCAAAAAAATCATCATGCCCACCCCGCGTTTCCAAACCACCCGTCGTTCCTTCATCCGAGGCGTCGCCGCCACCACGGCCGGCGGCATCGTTCTTCCCAATCTTCTCTTCGCGCAGGAAGGCGGACCGGCGAGCCGCAAGCTCGGCGTCGCGGCCATCGGCTGCGGCGGGAAAGGCGCGTCCGATCTCGAGGGCTCGTCGAAAGGCAACGAAGTCGTGGCGCTTTGCGACGTGGACTCGAAGACGCTCGCCGAGGCCGCGAAGAAATATCCCAACGCAAAACTCTTTCACGATTTCCGCCAGATGCTCGATGAGGTGAAGTCGATCGAAGCTGTCACCGTCTCCACGCCCGACCACGCGCACTACCCCGCCGCCATGCACGCCATCGCGCTGGGCAAACATGTGTGCATCCAAAAGCCGCTCGTGAACACGCTTTGGGAATGCCGCGAACTGCATCTCGCCGCGAAGAAAAAAGGCGTCATCACGCAGATGGGAAATCAAGGCCACACCTACGACGACAACCGCATCGTGAAAGAGTGGATCGCCGCCGGAGCGATCGGCAAGGTGAAGGAAGTCCATGTCTGGACGAACCGCCCGATCTGGCCGCAAGGAAAAGCCGTTTCCTTCAAACCCGGCGACGCGCCCGACAATCTCGACTGGCCGCTCTGGCTCGCCGCCACGCCGGACCACGATTATTCGCCGGAGATTCATCCCTTCAAATGGCGCGGCTTCATCGAGTGGGGCGCGGGCGCGTTTGGCGACATGGGCTGCCATCTCATCGACGCGCCATCGTGGGCGCTCGAACTCGGCGTGCCACGCTACGTCACCTCCACGCAATGCGATGATATCTCCGACATCGCCTGGCCGACCGGCGCGATCGTGAAGATGGAATTCCCCGGCACCGCCAATCACGGCGACGTGGTTCTCTACTGGTACGAAGGCAAGAAACCCGACGGCAAGCCATACGTGCCGGAGTTGCCCGAAGTCATCGACCGCAACGAAGCCTTCCCCGGCAAGCCCGCCGACAAGGATGGCAAAGGCGCGGTCGAGCCCGGAAAGATGCCGGACGGCGGCTGGTTCATCGTCGGCACGGAAGGCGTGCTTTTGAACAAAGGTGACCAGGCGCACAACCCGCAGATCTGGCCGAAAAAACGCCGCGAAGATTTCCTCGCGAGCCCGCCCGCGAAGACGCTGGAGCGCAGCCCGAAAGCCGGCAATCCGCAGGAGGAATGGACGCTTGCGATCAAGAACGGCAAAGCCTTCCCGTTCATGTCGCAGTTCGACTACTCCGTGCCGCTCACGGAACTCACGCTCATCGGCGGACTGTCCATGCGCGTCGCCGGCAAGCGGGTCGAGTGGGACTCCGCGAAGCTCGAAGTCGTCGGAATGCCCGAGGCCGCGAAGTTCATCAAGCGCCACGAATACCGGAAGAATTGGGACTACTCGAGCGCGAAGATTTAGGCCGGAAATAGTTCCGCGTTCGTACCGAAGCCGGTATGGAATTGTGGACTCGCACGGTTGTCTGAATTTTCGTCCGCAGTGGACTTCACCATGATGAAATCAAGCAACCGTGCGGCCACCGCCTTGTTCGCGAGAACGATCCTTGCCGCGATTGTTTGGAATTCAAATCCGGCGCGCGCGGCGGACGCTTACGTTCCCTTCGACGGCGAAAAATCCGCCTGGCACGATGGGTTTGATCGTTTCGACTACGCGATGGACGAGGAGACGCTGGCCATCACGCCGTTCGTCGCGCCGGAGGGAGAGAAATTTGGCGTGAAAGACCCGGCGAAAGGGCAGCGGCGTTGCATAGTGATCGTGCCGAAAGAACCGGCGGCAGGCCATCCCTGGTCGTGGCGCGGATGTTATTGGGATCATCAGCCACAGACCGAGGTGGAGTTGCTGCGGCGCGGTTTTCACGTCGCCTATGTTTCGGCGAATGCGACGCTGAAGCCGGGGAAGGAATGGGATGCGTGGTATGAATTCCTGACGGAAAAACATGGGTTGTCGAAGAAGCCCGCGTTCATCGGCATGAGCCGCGGCGGCGAGTATGCCTATACTTGGGCGACGACCCACGCGGACAAGGTTTCGTGCATTTACGCGGACAATCCCGGCGGCAATCGCGAGGTGTTCGCGCGGCTCAGCGAACTGGCCGCGAACGATGTGCCGCTGCTGCACGTTTGCGGGAGCATCGACCCATTGCTCGGCAGAGTTTCCAATGTCATCGAGGGTAGCTATCAGCAGTTGGGCGGGCGCATTTCGGTGATGATTAAAGATGGCGCTGGGCATCATCCGCACAGCCTGCGCGATCCGAAGCCGATGGCGGATTTCATCATGCAAAGTGTGAAGACAGCGGATAGCAGCGCGCCGGATTACCTTGGGACCAAAGTCGTGAAGTCGGCGTTCTACGGCATCGAGAATTCCTATCGCGACTTTCCGGGCGAGGGCACTTTCATCACCTGCCGCGGGCCGCTGTTTTCGGAATGTTACGACCGCTATTCGTTTGAACTCGATGGCGTCGAGGGAGCCGTCACAGTTATCGCGCCGAAGACGGCGGCGGAGGGAAAGCCGTGGGTCTTTCGCGCGGGATTTGTGGGGCGCGATGCGGCGGTGGATCTCGCGCTGCTGGCGAAGGGATTTCACATCGTCACCGGCCCGGTTCCCTACAACGCCGACGGCCCGATCCTCGCGCACTGGAACATGGTGTACCGGCACCTCACCGACCACGGTTTTTCCAAAAAACCCGTGATGGAAGGCGCGGGTCGCGCCGCCGGGGAAGCCTATGCGTGGGCCATCGAGAATCCCGAAAAAGTCTCCTGCATCTACGCCGAAAATCCTGTGCTGCGCAGCCATCTGTCGAAGGCATCGCTGCCCGACAGCCTTGAGCCACTGGCGAAAGCCGGCGTGCCGCTGCTCCATGTTTGCGGCAGCCTCGATCCGGCGTTCGATGACAGCACGCGATTGGTCGAGAAGCGTTACAAGGAACTCGGCGGAGCCATCACGGTCATCGTCAAGGAAGGCGAGGGACATTATCCGCTCGCACCCAAAGACCCGAAGCCGGTGGTGGATTTCATTGTCGGGAAAGGCATGGCGGAAACAACTCACTAACCCGGAGAGTATGTGAACCAAGTAGTTCTCGATTAAAGTCGCGGACTACCATTCGCCAATCCCTGCTGCGCAGGCACACTCAGCAGCCGTTTGGATTCGCCGAGCAGCCAGTCGGCATCGCGGAACGGCTGGTAGGAAATGTCCTGCCAGCGCACGAGCCCCGCGCCATCGACGAGGAATGCACCGTGCAGTGGGATGTGCTCGAAATCGTCGAAGGCGCGATATGCCTTGAAGTTCGCGAGCGAGGAATCGGACACGATGGGGAAGGGGAAACCTTGCTTATCTTTTGCCTGCTCGAAGGTCTTGTGCAGCCCTTCCGCCGAGTCCGTGCTGACCGCGATCACCTGCACCCCGGCATCGGCGAAGGCTTTTGCTTTGGGCGCGAAAACATTGAGCTGCTCCATGCAGCCCGCGCATCCGCTGCCGAGGTAGAAAACGATCAGCACCGGCTTGCCTTTGAAACCGGCGAGCGAAGTCTGCGCGCCGTGCTGGTCGGACAGGCTCCAGTCCGGCGCGG
>JAYVRQ010000386.1:0-5070 GCA_043776145.1 Chthoniobacteraceae bacterium | reverse complement strand
CCGCGTCGTTCAACGCCGCCAGCGGCACGCCGGGCCGCTTGCGCGCGCCGCCCAGTAACTCCCGCGCCAGCCGCAGCCACGCCGCCACGGCAGGCGCGGCCTCCGCCCCGGAGCCGCCCAAATGCGGCCGCGTGATTTCGCGCACCGGCGTCAGGACGCTGCTCAGACGCAGCGGATTCAATCGCAGCAGCCATCCCGGCCAGCCCGCCACCGGCGCGTTCTGCCATTCCCGCGCGGCCTCCTTTTCCAATCCCGGAAAAGCGACGAACAACTTGTCCGGCCCGAAGCCCGCGAGCAAATCGTGCGCGGCGGCAGCGTCGAGAATCGCCGCCGCAGCCAGCGCCAGCGGCAGCGCATCGCACGCCCGGAGCTTCCGCCGATGCTGCACCAGCTCCAGCAGCGAAAAACCCGCGACCCATTCCCGCGTCAGCAGCCCCGCTTCCAGATCCAATTCCCCCGTGCGCAACAGCGATGGCAAAGCCGCGTCCACCCAGCGTTCCCAAATCTCCAACAGCCCCGCCCCGGCTCCATCCGCCGACAGTCCCGGCGTGAATCGCTTCATCGCGACGAGACGGCGAAACACACCGTCATGGCGGCGAACGCGCGGCGTGCCGGAAGCGTGAGGATGGATAACCACGCCAAAATCTTGCCGTGCCGCCATGCGCGGGCGAGCCGAAAAAAATCCCGACGAAGCAGTTGCGGGTCCGGGTCAAAGATGCTTTTCTCTGCGTCCCGGCTTTCCCGCCGGGAAAAACAGAAGGCACTCGTAGCTCAATTGGATAGAGCATCTGACTACGGATCAGAAGGTTCCGCGTTCGAGTCGCGGCGAGTGCACCACTTCTAAGTCGCTTATTGGAAGCGACTTCCATCGAATCAATTCGAGACTCTGACTGCGTAAATTTTTTTGGTTTGGCAGTTGCTTGCCACTTCTGCGGAGGCTCGAACGGGCAAAGCAGCCTCCGTGTTTGCCCCAGCAATCCTCCGAAGCCCTGCTTCCCGCGCCGTCAAATGTCGTCAGGCGGGTGGCGCATCCCCACCGATCACCACGGTAATGTTCATGGCCTCATTCGGGGCTTCCCCCACCAAATCGTTGTCGAGCTTGATCGCCGCGATCTTATCCGCGAGACGGATTTCGCTACCGCTCGCAGTCCTCTTGATGCTCTGCAAGAGGTCCGAGTCAGGCGGCAAAAGCGCCACCCGCGCGAGGAAGCTGCGCTTTTCCACCAGCGTCAGCACGGCGGAGCCCGCTTCTTTTTCCGTGACGGTTCTTTGCCGCGCAATCTCCGCCTGAATGTCAGCCTTTGTCACCCGCCGAGCAGCATTTTTGCGCGCATTGTCTGCCGTGGTGTTTGGATACGCGGCCCGGTAGGCGGATGCCGCTGTGTTTCCCACGACGATGCCTTTGCAGAATTTTTGATGCGGGCCGGAGAGTATCGTTGTCATTCGGAAACAGTCGCGACTGAATTGGCGAGGAACATTACTGATTCTGGTTCGCATTCGGCAGCTTTGCGACTCGGCGCGCGCGAACCTGTTGCGCTAAAATTCTATAATATTGCGCTTCAAAAGAGTGAGTTGCATTCGGGTGCTTCATGGAGCCATCGCAAAAATGTTTCCAGAAGAATCGAGACCACTACTTTGACATCCGACGCTGCTCAATTTCATCCGCCATGTTCTCTCTAAAATTTTCAATCTATTCGGCGTTTCGCTCGATTTCAAGGAGATCGCCATCACTCCACTCCCTTGCGAACGAATCTGCACGGGCCTTTTCTTTCAGCCACTTTTGAAACAACTCGCCGTGAGGCTCTCCGATGACGAGTGCAGCAAAAAAACTAAGCGCGCTTCCCACATAAGCGACCAAAAGCACGGTCTTCGGGTTCAGGTATCTCGCATCATCATCCCCGTCTCCGGCTGCATGAAAACTGCCGAATAAAAAAAGTGCGGCACATGATCCAAGCCACAACCGATTAAGGCAATGCGACGGTCGTATGCCGTCTTGGAGCGAATACATCCAATCGGGCTGTTCATATTTTTCAGGCCAAATTTCGCGCTTCATGGCTGCGCCAGTCGCCCCGCGTAGTCGGTGAACGGCTTAGCGAGTAAATCCTGCGGATGATCGCCGCCGAGCGTCCACCAACTGCTCTTTGCCTCAATTAAGGTCGCATCCACAAGCGCACCACTGCGAGCGTAAGTTTGCAGAGAAACGCTTATTCGATCCCGTGTGCCGGACCACTGCGTTGCCCGATCTTCCCAATTCAAAATCGTTGGTTTGACGAAAAAATCCGCATCTCTCCGCTCAGAAATTTCGACGGATGGAAAGCGCCGAATCAATGCCGTCTGCAAGCCCGCCACAACTGCGCGCCCAGACCCCGCTGCCGTCTCGCCCTCATATCCGCCATCATTTGGGACGCGAATTGCAATCCGCGAGTGGCCAGCAATCTTCGCAGATCGTGTGGTAGTCAGGCGTTGCGACGACGCACACCCGGAAATTAGAACTACCCATAGAGCGAGGGAAAAATATAAAGCCTTCACCCGGTCACTCTGCCGCGCCACACCTGCACCGCACAAACCAAATCCGCGCTCTCTCCTTGTACGGTATTTCGACCCCTCGCGCGCGCACTTGGCGCTACAATCTTCCGTCAGTCTTCTTTGCTGGAGTGCGCGAGGCTTTCGGAACCCTACCCATGAAACTTCCGCACTATCTCGCGCGGTGTCGCGATAACGGGCGCGGCAACGTGGAAGCCTTGGAGTAGCAGCGCGAGACTCTGGAAATCCACGCCGCGCAAATGCGCATCGCTCGTGAGCAGCATTCCGCAGCCGAGCAACGCGGCTTCCGCGAGGATGTAGGAATCGTGCGTTTCTTCGATGGGAAGCAGCCCCTCGGAACGAATCTTCGCGCCGATCACTTCCACGATTCCGTGACCGACTGGCACAAGATTCACCGGCTCAATTTTCCATTTCCGCCAAAGCGAGCGCAGAGCATCGCGCGCCGCCGCCTGCAATTCCAGCTCTTCGGCATACTCGCTGAGATAAGCCAGTTCGAGATTCACCGTTGGCGCTGCGATCACGCGCGAGCCTTTCACGCGCCGCCGAATGACCGCGAGCGCATCCGCGACATCCTCCACTCCGCTGGCAAGGTCCACGGGGATGTTTGTATCAACGGCGATCAGCATTTTCCGGCTGGCCGTAGATCGTCACCATCGCGCGAGCGAGGAGCTTCTGCCGTTGCGCGTCCGTGAGTTTGTTCATCTTCGCGCGATACTTTTCGACAGCCTGCGTTCCCGGCGTTTTGCTTTCGTTCGCTTTGACGGCGGGCTTTTTGGCTTTGCTCACGCTCCATTGATGCGCGCGCATCCGATGAAGTCAACGGACGAAGCGCGCGGAGGCAGGCAAAGCGTTTCATTCGAGCGCAAAGGAATAGGTTTGCAGCTTTCCCCTTTTCGGCAGCGCGCGGGCCAGGTCGCGCTTGATGAGGTCGGGGATGATTTCGCTGTAAAGGCGCGTCGGCGTCATCGCGTTGCGTCTGCCGGGATTGGCGGCAAAGCGGTGCGTCAGTTCGGTTCGTGCCATCTCGATTTTACCATGCGCCGCCCGGCCAGCGCCCTCCGTGCGGATGGCGGCAAGAATCACGTCGGCCTCATCGCGGATTTCGCCGCGTCTGCCGATGGCATCCAGCTCGCGGCCCGACGCCAGACAGTAGCGCCCGTGCACCGCCGCCATTTGCAGGGTGTCCGCCTGAATTTCGGAAACGTCGCGCGCTTTGTCCGCAGCCCACCGGCACGCCTCAAAGATCATCGCGAATTTGAGCGTGCGCGAACTTTCCTCCGCGAGTGCGGAACCGCACGCCTCCGCTGCTTTGTCGATGCCTTGCACACCTTGGATTTCCTCGCGGTTGCGGTCTTGGAGTTCGCGCCACAATTCCATCGCCCCGGCAGATAGCCGCATCTCTGTCTCAAGGCCGGCGAGCGGCGCAAAAGCCTGAATCACGGGTGCAAAGGCCGCACCGTCGAGAGCGGGCGGAAAGTAGATCGTGCGCGCGAGTCTTTCGCTGAGGTAGTAGGCCACGCGGCGACGCATCCCGTCGCTGGTTTCGAGCCCGTTGAAGCGGCAATTATTGAAGGTTGTTCCGATGAGCAGGGACGTGCTCGTTTCCGCGATGCGCTCCGTCGTCTTTCCGCCTTCCTCTTCCTGCCGGATGTAAGATTGCGACCACGAGGCGCAGTCGTAGAGCCGCAAAAAACGCTTCGCCACGATCTTCCCCGCCGAGTCACTGGCCCAATTCGACAGCACCGTGTTGCCTTCCTCCTCGATCATCACTTTGTCCGGGTGCGGGAGGTATTGTTTGAACAACGCCTGATCGCTCGCCGCCCCTTCGATAAAGGAGTCTTGCGGCAGCAGCGCCCCGCCGAGTTTTTGCGCCAGCCGGATGCTCGTGGATTTCCGCAAGCCCGGCTTGGTCACGAGCACCGTGAAAAAGGTTCGGATACTTCCGCTCGCCAAATGGGATGAACACCCGCCGGGCCAGCAAACCAGCCACCACGGGCAGCAGCGCGCCAATCAGAATGGCATCTTCGCTTTCCGAAAACTCCCGTGCGAAAGCCATGAAGGTTTCGAGCACCGAGTCTGCCGGATACACTGCCTCGTGGGGGTGGGGTGCTGCCGAATTTGTGGAAGTTGCAGAATCATCGCTTCCATCTTCGGCAAGTTCTGCAATTTCAACATCCCCTCCCTCCCGCGCTGCCTCACTGCCGCGATGGGCGGCGTCCGCATCGGGAATTTCGTCCGCCTTCCAATTCGTCGCGAGCGTGGGATTCATCGTGCGCCCTCCATGATGGCTGGATTGTAAAACCAGAGCGTCTGCCGCATTCCATTCTCGCGGGTGCCATCGGGCATTCGGACGAATTGCGAGCGCGTCCACGTCGCCGGGTCCGCGCCCAGGCTTACGGCATACCGCATGAAGCGGCGCGAAGTGTCCTCGTCCACACACGGGCCAAACCAGCCATGCAGCGATTTTCCGCCACTGTGAACGGCGAGCGCGAAAGGCGCGCGCGCGGCAAGGTGAAGCAGGATCGC
>JAYVRQ010000385.1:0-5070 GCA_043776145.1 Chthoniobacteraceae bacterium | reverse complement strand
TCAGACGCGAAGATTACCCCGAGGTTTTGAGGGACGACTGTGATCGTGCCAACATCCGTAATGCCCGCGGAAACCGGCGGGACCGATTGCGAAGTACTGGCCAATATCGCTCCACCTGATGTGGCGGAGGCGGAGGCGATAATGTTGCCTGGCAACGTGGCAACCATCGCGATTGCGAAGTGCCCATCGGAGCCGGATACTCCCGTATTGGGAAGACCGAGAAGTGAGATGCTTGTGCCGACAACGGATGTTCCATCGGCGCGGCGAGTGAAGCCTTCGATGCTGGTAAGGCGGTCACCGAGGGAAACTAAGATGCGCGCAACTGCAGTAGTTCCTTCATTGACGGCAGTAACAAAGACGGCACCGTTGCCGCGGGCGGTTACCAATCCATCGCCGCTTACGGTTGCGACAGCAGGGCTGCTGATTCGGTATGTCGTCCAACGGGAGGCCGGTGATACATCTTCGCTGGTTCCGTCCGTGTAGGCATCTGTTGCCTGCATCTGGACCGTCTGGCCTATTCCATTCAATGTTGAAAGTGGTGCGGTCAATTGGAGCGATTGAGGCTTCCGGGGAGGACTGTTTGCAAATATGAGGTTGGAGATAAAGATCGTCTGCCCTTGTTTCACACGAAAAAACTCGCTGAATGCATAGCGATTGACGCCGCCTTTGCTGCTCATGGCGATTAGTCGCGCGAAATCGTCACCTATAAAATCTGGAGGAGACCCCGGACCACCCGAGCAAAATTGATCGGGTGCCGAGACGTTCGCGAGTTAAACGGTGCCGTCTTCGCCTAACTGCCACGTTCAGCAGATACTTGTGGCACTGCCGCCACTTATCACAGCCTACCGGTCGCACTCGCCCATCACGAAATCCAGCGAGCCGAGGATGGCGACGACGTCGCTCATCATGTGGCCGGGGAGGATCGTGCTGAGGATGCTGAGATTCACAAAGCTCGGAGCGCGGATTTTCAGGCGGTGCGGGGTGCCGCCGCCTTTGGAGTGAATGTAGAAGCCCAGTTCCCCCTTGGGATTTTCCGCGCCGAAATAGACTTCGCCGGGAGGCGCGTCGATGCCTTCGGTGTGGACGATGAAGTGATGGATGAGTTCCTCCATTTTCGTGAGGACCGTGGTCTTCGGCGGCGGATAATTTTTCGCGTCCTGAACGTGGATGGGGCCGCCGGGCAGCGTGTCGAGGACTTGATACAGGATGCGGATGGACTGCCGCATTTCCTCCATGCGGACGAAGTAGCGGTCGTAGGAATCGCCGACGCTGCCGAGCGGCACGTCAAACTCGTACTGCTCGTAGCCGAGGTAGGGTTTCTTTTTGCGAAGGTCGTGGTCGATGCCGCAGCCGCGCAGGTTCGGGCCGCTGAGACCGAAGGCGATGGCCTGCTCTTTGGAGATGGTGCCGATGTTTTCGGTGCGATCGACGAAGATGCGGTTGCGCGAGATGAGGGCGTCCACTTCGTCGATGACGGGCGGGAGTTGATCGAGAAAGGCGCGGAGATGGCTGGTGAAGCCGTGCGGCAAATCGCGGGTCATGCCGCCGATGCGCGTATAGCTGGTGGTGAAGCGCGCGCCGGTGAGTTGCTCGATGAGGTTGTAGATTTTTTCGCGCTCCGTGAAGGTGTAGAGGAAGATGGTCATCGCGCCGCAATCCATCGCGAAGCAGCCGACGCCGAGGAGGTGCGAGGAGATGCGGGCGAGTTCGCAGCAGAGGACGCGGATCGCCTGCCCGCGCGGGGGGAGCGTCCAGCCCATCAGCTTCTCAACGGCCATCGCGTAGGCGACGTTGTTGGCGAGCGGCGCGAGGTAATCCAGCCGGTCCGTGTAGGGGATGAACTGATTGTAGTGCATGTTCTCGGCGATCTTTTCATCGCCGCGATGCAGGTAGCCGATGTCGGGTGTGGCCTTCGTGATGATCTCGCCGTCCATTTCCAAAACAAGCCGCAGGACGCCGTGCGTGGCCGGGTGGCTGGGCCCCATGTTGATGACCATTTTCTCGCCGAGCAGGTCGGTGACGTAGCCGGATTGTTCAAGTCCGGCGTGGGCTTTCGCGAGGGTGTCCGGCGTGGCAAATTCAGTCGTAGTGGTGGCCATGTAAATGAGGCAGGAGAATAGGAATGCGCGCGCGGACGGCGCAAGGGGACATTTATGAAATGTCCCGCCGACTGCGCGCGCGCTGCCAGAGGGATGCTCCGGCGGCGAGGAGCGCGAGGACGATGAGGATGCGCGTGAGCGTGAACACGGGCTCGCGCGGCGGCGGCGCGGGGGTGCGGATTTGGGCGAAGGTGAGTTGTGTGGCGTCGTCGCCGGTCAGCGCGTCGATGCGAAAGTAATAGGTCTTGCCGGGCTCGAGTTTTTCGACGGTGGCGAGTTGCTCCCCGTCGCGCTTCGCGAAGCTGCACGCGGCGTATTCGCGATAGGTGGAAATCAGGCCGTCCTCGCCGGGAGTGAGCGAGCGGAGCTGGCAGCGCAGCTTCGCGTCGGGCGGGAGCGCGCCCTTCCAGGAAAAGGTCGCGGAGTTTTCCCCGGCGGAAACGATCTTCGCAGCGAAGGGGCCGAAGCCGATGTCGGTGCGCTCCTCGGGTGCTTCGGCTTTGCGCGGGACGGGCGCGGATGCGGGCGGACGAAGCGCGGCGGACGGTCCCGTGGAGATCGGGGAAATTTCCGCGCTCAGGGGAATGTCGAATCCCCCGGCATCGACGGCGACTTTCAGCAAGGCCGCCGCGCTGCCAGCGGTCGCGGCGGCAAGCGTCACGGTGATTTCTTTTTCCGCGCCGGGAGCCAGCGCGAAACTTTTTTCGCCGATGGAAAACGGCGCGCCCGCCGTCAGCGCGACTTTGGTTTCCCTCCCTCCCCGATTTTCAAAAAGAATCCGCTCATGCGCGATCGCGCCCGCGTCCATCCGCCGGAAAGTGACACTCCGCGGCTGCGCGCGCACGAGCGCGGGGAGCGCGTCCGCCTTCACCTGCAACTGCGCCGCGAGCGTCCCGGCGGTGAAGCGGATCGTCTCATCGAGCGGCGCGATGTCCTTTTCCGCCACGCGCAAGGACATCGGCGTCATGCCGTGCGGAGGGAGATTCAGCTTCGCCGGCAAAAGGAGTCGCGGGCTCGCGGCGATGGCCACGTCGATTGCGGCATCGGTGTTGTTGCGCAACTCGAACGACGCGGCGCGCAAGGGCTGGCCGGGATCCTGCGCGAGAGTGAGCGCGGCGGGCGCGACCGTGAGCGGCTCCACTCCGATGCCGAGCAGCCCGACCGCGCGATCCGGCTGCGACGTGAAACGCACCTCGCTCTCGAACTTCCCCGCGCGCTCCGGCGCGAAAATGATCTTCACGATATGCCGCGCCCCCGACGGGAGCCGGTAGCGCCGCGCGCCTTCCAGCCGCCACGGCGCATCCACTTCGAGCGCACCCTCCGCGATTCCGCCGCCGCTGTTCGTGAATTCGAGCATCTTCACTGCGCTCGTGCCGGTTAGCAGTTCGCCAAAATTCAACTCCCCCGGCACGCTGATCTGCGGCGCGTCGTCGATGATCGAGATCGTCACTTCCGCCGCTGCCGACACGCCTTCATTGCTGCGCGCGCTGAAGGTGAGGCGATCCGACACGATGCGCAGATCGGACGGCGGGCGATACGTAATCACCGCCGTCTCCGGCGCGGTCGCGCGCACGCCCGACAGCTTCCCATGCGCGGGCTGCTGGCGGATGACCCACGCCAGCGTCTGCGCCCGCGTGCCGTAGATGCGCAGCGGAATGTCCACGCTTCCCCCGCGTTTCACCGTCACCTTTTGCTCCACGGGCTGCGGCGGCACGGGTGCGAGCACGGTCTTCGGCGCGGCCAGCGCCGTCATGGAAATGAAGGCGGCTGGCAGAAACAGGCGGGCAATGAACGCGGCGAATTTTTCCACAAGTCTGGAACGGGTGTTGCATGTAGCCCACCCGCCGCGCCTTGACAATCCGCGTGCAGCGACCGTTTTCGATAAATTGGTTGCCGCACTGGAACAGGGCCGATATGAACCTGCCAACTTTTCGCACATGAGAAATTTCCGCGTCCACCGAATGCTTGCCGTTGCGCTTGTCTGCTGGCTTTCCGGCCTGTCCGGTGATGCCCGCGCCCAGTTCTTCGGCGGCCCGAGAAAGCCGATGACGAAACCGTCGGCGCTGCTCAACCGGCAGGCGAAAGGCGTCGTGAACAAGGATTTAGCGGACGTAATCAACCAGGGAAACTCGCATGTGATCGTCTCGCTCTCGAAGCAGCGGCTTTTCCTGATGACCGGCGACCAGACTTACATCGACTCGCCGATTTCCTCCGGGAAAGCGGGGCACACGACTCCCACGGGCCATCTTTCGGTGCTGGAAAAAGATCCCAACCATCGTTCGAGCCTCTACGGAAATTTCGTCGATCGCAGCGGGCGCATCGTCCGCAGCGGCATCAGCGCGCGGATCGACTCCGCGCCGAGCGGGACGCATTACGAGGGCGCGCCGATGAAATGGTTTTGCCGACTCACCGGTGGCGGCGTGGGTTTTCACATCGGAATCCTCCCTGGCTACCCTGCGTCCCACGGTTGCATCCGGCTGCCCGCGGAGATGGCTCCGCTGATTTACGAAAAGGTGAGAGTGGGGACGCCGGTGACGGTGGAGAGATAGAGGGGCCGCTGACGTCGGCGGCAGGCAGGCTCCCACGGATAGGATACCATCCACATGATCTTGATGCGATTGCCCTGCTATAACTCCCGCTCCGAACGCCATCTAGCTAACTGCATTGCTATATTTTCCGGCGACGGAGCGCCGGTGGCCGTGCGGGCGGACATCGCGCGGGTGAGATCGAAGACTAGATAGAGGTCTTCGGCGAAGGCCTCGCTGAGGGTTCGGTAGTCTGCCAGAGTAAGCTCGGGGAGCGTGCATCTGCGCTGAGCGGCGAGGGCGACGGCGCGACCGATGACTTCGTGCGCCTGGCGGAAGGGGACGCCGCGCTTCACCAGATAATCCGCCAGGTCCGTGGCCAGCAGCAATGGGTCGGCGACGGCGCGGGCGCAGGCTTCGGGATTGGCGCGGATGCTGCCGAGCAT
>JAYVRQ010000384.1:0-1604 GCA_043776145.1 Chthoniobacteraceae bacterium | reverse complement strand
TGCCCGCCCCGCCGCTCGCGTCTTTCACCAACAGCGACGGGCGCTGATACCCGGATTCCGCAGTGGGTTGAACCACGAACCTGCACTTATCGGCACTCATGAAGAGTTGGGCGGGCGCGGCGTGGAGTGACTCGATGGCCGCGCCCCTGACAAAAGTGTCATCGCAAACTCTCTCGCATTCTTCACGTCCGGGAGTTCACATGGAAACCAAACGCGGCACCGTCGGCTCATCGTGAAACGCCGTTGCTTCGCACCAACAAACCACACCCTACCTACCCATGAAACGCCAGACCCTGACTCTCACCGCACTCGGCGCACTCCTCGCATCCCTCACCCCGCTGCGCGCGGATGACGCCGCCGTCGCCGCCAAGCTCGCGAAGTTCCCACCTGCCGCCGCCGAGGCTTTGAAAAAGGCCGCGGGCACTGCGAAAATCGAGCAGGTCAGCGTTGAGAAGGAAGGCAAGACGACCATCTACGAAGCCGATCTCAGCGAAGCCGGGAAGCCGAACCGCGAAGTGTCCGTGACCGCCGATGGAAAAATCGTCCTCGAGGAGGAAGCGGTGCCGCTGGAAAAACTGCCGGAAGCTCTGCGCAAGGCGATCGAAGCTGGCGCGAAGGGCGCGAAGATCGAGCGCATCAACCGCATCAAACGCGCGAGTGGCGAGGTCACTTACGAACCGCTTTACAACAACAAGGGCAAGAAGACCGAGGTCGAGTTTTTCGAGGACGGCAAGCAGAAGCCCGAGGAGAAATAATCCGATTCCGTTTCGCTCCCGCCGCCGCCGCGCCCATCCGGGCGCTCGGCGGCGGTGGCATTTCCGGCAGTGGGCGGCTCGTGGAAACAAATGACCGCGATGTCATCGCGCGACCAGCCTTCTGTCATGCACAGCCTGCTACGGTCACCGCCCATGATTCCAACCCAACCACGTTGTTTCCTCACCGCACTCGGCATCGGCTCTGCGCTCGCACTTTCCCTGCGCGCCGACACCGTCCTCGAAACTGAAACCGCCGAACTCGGCAAAAAAGGCGGCTGGCTCATCAGCGAGTCCGTCCAGTTCGAGCGGGAAAGGGATGGGAGCCGCACCACTTTTACGCTGATGCAATTCGAGTACGCTCTGACGGATCGCGCGGAAATTTTGATCGAGCCTTTCTTTCAAGAGTGGGACAAACCGAAAGGCGAAAAGCGGTTTCACGGCATGGGCGATCTGGAGATCACGCCGTCTTACATGATCGTGCTCGACGATCCGAAACGCTGGATTCCGGCGGTCGTTCTCTCGCTGAAAGTGAAAGTGCCGACGGCGAAAAATCGCAACATCGGATCGGGCCGCGTCGATTACTACCCATACGTCATCCTCGGAAAAAAAGTCGGCCACTGGCTGTTCAATGCGAACTTCGGCCTCGATGTCATTGCTCGCTCGAAGAACGATCACGACACGCGGAATCAGTTCATCTACGACTTTTCCGTGGAGCGCCAGCTCACGGACAAATGGAGCGTCTTTGCGGAAGTCTTCGCGAACTCGAAGCCCGCGGTTGGCGACGTGGGCACGTTCGCCGGGGCGGTCGCCACGGAATACAAATTCACCGAACACTTCAATGCGTTCGTG
>JAYVRQ010000383.1:0-5095 GCA_043776145.1 Chthoniobacteraceae bacterium | reverse complement strand
GGCCAGAAAGGATCTTTTGCCTCGCCGAGATCGGACGCGGATTCGTTGATCTTGATGCCGACATGGGAGCGGAGAAACTTCTGGATCGCAGGCGCGGCTCGGCGCAGTTCCTCGCGGCTCAGGGCGGCATCGCGATTCGCATCAATGTCCGGCACGATCCGCAGGAGCGTGAAGATGTCGAGCGTGAGGCGGACTTCGAGTCGGTCGGCGTGGACACGAACGCGAGCATAGCTCGTGTCCGTCGTGTGGGCTCGTGCGGTCGCCGCGAGCAGAATCGCCGTGAGGAGAAATGCGGCGAAGCGGCGGATCATTTCCCTGCCTTGAACGTAATCCACATCGGCGAGGCCCACACGAGTTCGCCGTTCGCCTGCTCGCCGCGGACGTAGTAATAGCTGGTGCCGTCCTTCGGATTCGGGTCGGTCCATTTCACGTCGCACTTCGCAGTGCCGGGCTTGGCGGTGAAAACTTCCACGTCGTCCTTCACGAAGACAACCTTTGCGAACGGCGCAGTACCTTCGAGATGGATGCGAAATGCGGGCGCTTCCGCCGTGGTGAATTCGTCGCCCATCATGTGTTCTCCGCAGCGGTAGTCGGCGATGATGTTGTCCGTCGCGGCGTAGGTGTGACGCTTTTTCATCGCGGCGACGATCGCTTCGCGCGTGTTTCCCTCAGCGAGAATCATTGCGTAGCTGATGTGCGTGCTGCCGTGATCGCTGCTGCTCTCGAAGCTGAACTTGTAGCCCTTCAGCAGCGCAAGATTCACAAAACCCTTCGGCCTCCAGCCGCCGATGGCGTCGTCGGCGGTGGGGCTGCGCGGGGCACCGGGACGCTCGTAGTTTTGCCGCGCGCCCTGGTAAATCTCGACCATCGGCTCGCGCTCGGCGTCCCAGTCGCGCCAGTCGGTGCCCATATCCGTCGCACTCGTGTGCGAGGCGCAGACGCCGTCGAAAAGGCGCAGGTATTTGTAGAGCATCTGCGTGTCGGGCGCGTGACCGGGAGTGGCTTCCTCGGTTTTCGGCAGGCGCGGGAGCGTGCGGATGCCGCGGCGCGCGAAGACGACATTGCGGTGTCCCTCGGGGTAGCGCACAGAGCGCTCGTAGGTGTACATCGGGTCGAATGCACCCGGCAGGAAAAAGGCGTCCGTCGTTTTTTGCGTGAGCCACCACGGGTATTCGCGTCCACCGCCGTTGTCGTGATCGCCGCAGCCGAGCCAGTCCATGTTTGCGACATCCACGGCGTAGCGCCACATGTCCTCCAGCGGGCCGTCGTTGCCGCCGTCGCCGGAGATTTCCGTGTGGCGGTGAAATTCGCCACGGAGGATTTGCAGTTCCTTACCGCCGATATTTGCGCGGTACTCGCGGCACCGCGCGATGTCGGCACGCTCGCTCACCGTCGCAGGCGAAGGCTCCGCTTTTTCCGAGGGCGGATTTTTTGCGGCGATCAATTTTGACGGCTGCGTCTGCTCAGGCGCGCTGAGGCGGCTGATGTAGAGATCGTTGTCGAAAGGATCGTTTCCCGAATCGAGGGACGAATTTCCGCCGCCCGCTTTTTTCACGATATGGCGATCCTGCCGGTGGTCGCTGCTGTGGACGATCACGAGTCCGCCCTGATCCGGCGCGAGCACGACGGGCGTGTTGTAGAGCAGGTTGTCCGAATGCGGGATGAGGATCGGGCCGATCCATTTGTCGCCGTCGTAGTAGGTCGCCCAATTCAGCCAAACCGAACCGAGCGGGCTGCGAAAATCATTCTGCCGCGCGCGTGCGAAGAGCCACACGCGGCCGCTGCTGTCAGTGATGATGCGCGCGAGATTGTTGTGTGCGAAATTTTTCGCAGCCTCCGCCTCTTCGCCGGCCTTGCGCGATTCACCACCGGGCTCGATGGCAGGCACGCGGACGTTTTTCTGATTCCTGCGTTTCACTGCGCCGGGCAGCGCGGACTCGAATCCCGCCGCAGGCTGCATCCATTTTCCGTCCTTCAAAATCGCGAGCCCGATCTGCCGGTCGCGGTAAAGACCGATGCCCTTGTCCTTCGCGTACGCACCCCAGTCCTTGCCCCAAGTCGGCCCGCTCTTTTCCCACGAGATCCACAACGCGCCATCGTGATCATAGGTCAACGCAGGACGCGCTTCGTACTCGGACGTATTTGCGACGGCGCGGACGTGAGTGAGAAATTGCGAGTCGGGCTTTTGTCCGACGTCTGGCGTATGGCCGGTCATCTCCGCGACCCACACGTCGTAGTCGCCCTTGTCGTAGGTGTCATACGCGATCGCGATCGAGTATGATTGCGTGTCCGCAGGCTTGCTCAGAGGCGATGCCGTGATTGCCGGTGCCCAGCAATTTCCCTTCTGCGTGCTCACCTGCCGCTCGGCGCTCCAGCCGTCCTTCGTCTGATGCCGCTCGAAAATGCGAAACGTTTTTTCCCGCGCGCCCTGCCACGCGACCCACACATTTCCCTGCGAATCCGTCGCCGCCACGGGCCAGATGTCGCTCTCGGGCGAATTGGAAATTTGGATCGGCTCGCTGAGTTTGCCGTCCTTGAGCGAGCGCGCCCAGATGTCGAAATTCGGTGCGCCATTTTCCGGGAATGCCTTGTAGCCGGAGTTCTCGGACCAGAAGACCCACACCGTCCCCTTCCCGTCCACGGCGACGGCGCTCTTGTAAATGTCGCGGCCCGGCGCGGTGATCGCGAGAGGCTCGCTGGACGCGCCTTTCACGCTGCGCAGCCAGAGCTGATCGCCACCGGGGGCTTTTGCGAGCGAGGCCATCTCGGCGGGTTCCTTGTCGTAGCTCTTCGCGCGTTCGGAGCGGTCGAGGCCGGGCGTGAAGCTCTGCCATGCGACCCATGCGGTGCCATCCGGCGCGACGGCTGCGGCTGGAAAATCATCGTCCGTCTTTGCATCGCTCACGAATGGCATCGCGGCGGCAGTGCGCTCGATCTCGGCTGCGCCGCCGAGCTGCTCCATGATTTTTCCGAGCGGGACTTCGGAGAGCTTGAATGCGATTTCGCCCTTCGCGGTCTTCACGGTGACTTGCGAATCCTCGCTGACATCCGAAAGCGAAATGAGCACGCCGGTATCGGACATCGGCAGCGCAGTCGAGGCATTCGCGTTCGCGTTCGCACGGTTCTGCTGCTTGTTCGGATTGTTCGAGCGGCGCTGGTCGAGCGCGGCGGGATGCGTGCGGCAGCTCCAGCCTTTTACGCCGTCGGCTTTGTCCTGCTGCGCGAAACGCCAGCCGCTGATGAGCGTCACTTTTCCCGGCGCGACACTGACCGTGCCGCTCCAATCCGTCGCCTCCTTGTCGTGGACGCCGAGTCGCAGGCGGAGACCGACATCACCGGCAGATGCGAAGCCGGAGGAAACGAGAACGCAGAGTGGGAGGAAGAATGCTTTCATGCTGCGACACGGCGTAATCGCGACGAGAGCGGTGCAAAAGAAAATTTGGCTTCCGCAGGCGGACAAAATTTTCGTCACGCCAGTCTCGAATCCCGCGGCGTGCGCTGTTCGCGTGACTTTGGAGCGCCGCGCGTCCCGCCGACCACAACACCCGCCGCAGGCCTGATCTTTTCTTCGGAGCCTGTGTGGAGAAGTGACGCTGCGCGTGGTGTCGTTGTGGCCGCCGGGACGGGCGGCGATCCAAAGTCACGCGTTCTTCACTGGCGGAAAATTTGCCGCAGTGGCAGACACGCGGTGATGAAAACACTGATTGCCACTTTCTCGTTACTCGCCGCAGTCCCCGCCTTTGCCGGAGATGCAAACTGGCCTCGCTTCCGCGGGCCTGCGGGCTCTGGCGTGGCGGATTCGGAAAAGCCTCCGGTGGAATTTGGCCCTGAGAAAAATGTGCTGTGGAAAGTGAGCACTCCCTCTGGGCCTTCGTCGCCGTGCGTGTGGGGTGCGCGGATTTTTCTGACGGCATTCGATGGCGGAAAGCTCTGGACGCTGTGCCTCGACCGCGCGACAGGCAAGGAGCTGTGGCGGCGCGATGCAGGCGCGGAAAAGATCGAGGCGTTCCTCGAAAATCAGGGCAGTCCCGCAGCCTCGACACCGGCGACGGATGGCGAGCGCGTGATTGTTTATTTCGGATCATGCGGACTCATCGCGTATGATTTTGAAGGCAAAGAACTGTGGCGTCATGCGCTGCCCGTCGCGGAGACGAACAATGATTTCGGCAGCGGCACGTCGCCGATCATCGCGGACGGACGCGTGATCCTCGTCCGCGATTTGAAGGCAGACTCCGCGGTGCTCGCAGTAGATTTGGCGACGGGCAAGGAGCTGTGGAAAACCGCGCGCCCCGCGATGGCCACGGGCTACTCGAGTCCGATCATTTGGGAGCATGACGGTGTGAAGGAACTCATCGCTCCCGGCGGGCTCGCGATGAAGGCATACGACCCGAGCAACGGTGCGGAGCGCTGGATGGTGCGGGAACTTTCCGCCGTGAACTGCGGCTCGCCAATCTCGGACGGCAAGCTGCTTTACCTCGCAGGCTGGTCGCCCGCGGGCTCCGGCGAGCCGATGCCGGGCTTTAATGATCTGCTGAAGGCGGATGCGAACGGTGACGGCAAAATCTCGAAGGAGGAATCGGAGAACTCGATGCTGAAAGGATTCTTCTCGGCGAACGACACGAACAAGGACGGCTTCATCACGCGCGACGAATGGGATGGGATGCTGAGCTATCTGAAGCAAGGCAAGAATCGCCTCGTCGCGGTAAGGCCGGGCGGCAAAGGCGACATCACCGAGACGCACATCGCGTGGGAAAAGGCGAAGGGCCTGCCCTACGTGCCGAGTGCCCTGCTTTATCACGGCACCATTTTCATGGTGAAGGATGGCGGACTCGCATCGTGCTACGACGCCGCCACCGGCGAGGCGAAATACGAGCTGCAGCGCCTCGGCCTCGATGGTTCCTTCTACGCCTCACCCGTCGCGGCGAATGACCACATTTACCTCGTGAATCTCAACGGCAAGGCCGCGACGATCACCGCGGGCGACAAGGCCGAGGTGGTCTGGCGCGCAGACTTCGGCGAACGCGTCGCGGCCACGCCGGCAATCGTGGACGACACGATTTACGTGCGGACGGATACGAAGCTGTTTGCCTTCAAG
>JAYVRQ010000382.1:0-5112 GCA_043776145.1 Chthoniobacteraceae bacterium | reverse complement strand
TCGAAGGGGCGCGTCGTGCCGCGGCCTTCGCTGAGATTCGTGCCTTCGATCAGGCACTGGCCGGGATAGACGAGCGCGGTGTCGGGCGTCGGCATGTTTGGCGAAGGCAGCACCCACGGCAGTCCCGTCGCGTCGAAAAAATCCGAACGCTTCCAACCTTCACACGCCACCACCTGCAACTCGCCGCGATCAAGATCGAGTTCCTGCTGATAGAGCAGCGCGAGTTCCCCCATCGTCAAACCGTGCCGCGTCGCGAGGTCGTGCGCGCCGACAAAACTCGCGAACCCTTTCGCCATCGCCGGCCCTTCCACCACCGTGCCGCCGAGCGGATTCGGACGGTCGAGCACGAACACACGCATCCCCAGCGGGAGCGCGACTTCGAGGCAGTAGCGCATCGTCGCCTGAAACGTGTAGTAACGGCTCCCGATGTCCTGCAGGTCGATCACCAGCGCATCGAGCCCGGCGAGTTGCTCCGCGGTGGGACGCAGGCTCTCGACCGTCGCGCCGTAAAGACTGTGCATCGCAGTCGCGGCAAGCTGCTTCGACTCCCCGCCCGCGACCGCGATCAAATCCTGCGCCTGCCCGAGCAAGCCGTGCTCCGGCCCGAAGATCGCCGCCAGCGTGACACGCGGCGCGGACGCGAGCAGTTCGATCGCCTGCCGTAACTGCGCATCGACCGCCGCAGGATGCGTGACCAGCCCCACGCGCAACCCGCGCAGCGGAGCGAAATCCTGCGCGGCCAGCGCATCGAGACCTGTGCGGACTTTTGGCATGTGCGCGAGAGATTTCCACGGCGGTCAGGCAAAAGCGATTTGGAAATGGGTTGTCTTCCCCCGCGCATCCACAGAGCGTGTGCGCCCGTGAAAGCCATCTGCTTTTCCTTCCTCATCGCCCTCACCGCGCGCGGCGAAATCGCGGTGCCACCGCTCGCTTTCACCGATCGCACGCTGCCCAATGGTCTGCGTGTCATCGCGCTGGAGGATCACTCCGCGCCGACGGCGGCGATCCAGGTGTGGTATCGCGTCGGGTCGAAGGACGATCCCGCGGGCCGCAGCGGGTTCGCGCATTTGTTCGAGCACATGATGTTCAAAAGTACGAAGCGGATGCCGAACGAAACGCTCGACCGGCTCACCGAGGACGTGGGCGGGGAAAACAATGCGTTCACTTCCGACGACGTGACGGCGTATCACGAAACCGTGCCGTCGAATCATCTGGAGCGGCTCATCTGGGCGGAGGCCGAGCGGCTTTCCTCGCTGCGCGTGGACACGAAAAATTTCTTCACCGAGCGCGATGTGGTGAAGGAGGAATTCCGGCAGAGCGTGCTCGCGCAGCCGTACGGCGAGTTCGGGGAGTGGATTCCGAAAATGTCCTTCGCCGCCCATCCGTACCAGCGCCCGACAATCGGCAACATCGAGGAACTCGACGCCTCGAACCTTGATGAAGTGAAAAATTTTCACGCCACCTTTTACCGCCCGGACAATGCGGTGCTCGTCGTCGCGGGCGATTTCGAGCCGGCGGATTTGCAGCGATGGGTGGATGAATACTTCGGCCCGATCCCGAAGCCCGACGCGCCCATCCCGCGTGTGACGACGCCGGAGCCGCCGCGCACCGGCGAGCGCACGCTGCGCGATTCGAGCCCGAAAGTGCCGCTCCCCGCGCTCGCGGTGACGTATCTCGGCCCCGCGATCGTGAGCGACGAAACGCCCGCGCTCAATGTCCTCCAACAGGCGCTCAGCGGCGGCGAATCGTCGCGGCTCTATCGCGTGCTCGTTTATGAAAAGGAGCTGGCGCAAAGCGCGGAATTCGCCGCCGATCTGCGCACCGATCTCGGGCTGCTCACTTTCCAAATGATCCTCGCGAGCGACGTGGACCTCGCGAAAGCGCGCGCCGCCTTGCTCGAAGAAATCAAGAAACTCGCCGACGCGCCGATCTCCGCCGCGGAACTCACCACCGCCAAAAACCAACTCCTCGCGCAACGCCTCGCCGCCCGCGAAACGTGCGACGGAAAAGCCAGCGCGCTCGCCGAAGCCGCAGCCATCCGCGGCGACCCGGCGCTCGTGAACACGGACCTCGCGAAACTCGAAGCCGTGACCGCGGAGCAAGTGCAGGCCGCGGCGAAAAAATGGTTCACCGATGACAACCGGCTCGTGCTCGAATACCTCCCAGCGAGCGCGGCGACGAAGGAGAAGGCGAAGAAATGAAAACGCTCGCGTTGCTTTTCGTCGCTCTCACCACCGCCGCCGCAGTCGAAATCGACGGCCTTCCCAAACCCGCCGCACCCCGCGAGGCGAAGATCGTCGCGCCACAGGAAAAAACGCTCGCGAACGGCCTCCGCGTCATCGTCGTCGAGCGGCCCGGCGTGCCGCTGCTGAGCGCGGCGTTCACCATCCGCAGCGGGAGCGAGGCCGATCCGGCGAAACTCTCCGGCCTCGCAAAATTCACCGGCGATTTGCTCACGCAGGGCACCGCCACGCGCACCGCGCCGCAGATTGCCAGCGAGATCGAATCGCTCGGTGCGTCGCTCGCGACCAGCGCCGGATGGGACGCCATCGAGTTGAACCTCAAGACACTCTCCGTCAATGCCGGCGCGGCGTTTGAAATTCTCGCCGACGTAGTGCGTAATCCGAAATTCGCGCCCGAGGAAATCGAACGCCAGCGCCGCCAGGCGCTCGACGATTTGCGGCTCGAAATGGAAAAGCCGGGAGCCGTCGCGCGCGTCGTCGCCGCCCGCGCGCTGCTCGGCGCGTCGCCCTACGCGCATCCGCCCGCGGGCACGCTCGCCTCGCTCCCGCGCATCCAGCGCGCGGACCTCGCCGCGTTGCACGCCCGGGTCTTCACGCCGACGAACGCCGTGCTCGTCATGGCCGGAAACGTGACCGCCGACGCGGGCTTCGCGCTCGCGGAAAAAGCGTTCGGCGATTGGGCGGCGGGGAAAGCGCCCGAGCCTGCGCCCGCCGCTAACGCTCCCGAAAAACCGCGCGCCATTCTCATCGACATGCCGAACGCGGGGCAGGCCGCCGTGTATGTCGGCGCTCCCGGCCTCGCGCGAAAGGACGACGCTTTCATCCTCGCCGAAGTAACCAACGCCGTGCTCGGCACCGGCTACTCGTCGCGGCTGAATCAGGAAATCCGCGTGAAGCGCGGTCTCAGCTACGGCGCGCGCAGCACGCTCACGCCGGCGCGCGGCTTCGGCATCTCCGCCGCGACCTGCCAGACGAAAAATGAGTCCGCCGCCGAAGTCATCCGCGTGATCCAGACCGAACTGAAGCGGCTCGCCGACGAACCCGTTCCCGAAGGATATTTTGCTTCGCGGAAAGCGGTGCTGACGGGAAATTTTTCGCGCGAACTCGAAACCAACGACGGCTACGTGTCGCACCTCGCCGACCTCGCGCTGCACAATCTGCCGCTTGATCTCCTCGCACAGCGCGTCGAGCGGATCGAGGCTGTTTCAGCGGATGAAGCGCGCGCCTTCGCGGGAAAACATTTCGCACCCGAGGCGATGACCGTCGTCGTGGCCGGGCGTGCGAAGGATGTCGAAAAACCGCTGCGCGAGATCTTTCCGAAGCTCGAAGTCATCGCACAAAGCAAACTCGATCTCGACGCCACGCTGACGGCAAACAAAACGAAATAGGAAAGGCGTGCTGTGGATTCCGGGGAGCGCGCGCGTCTCGCGTGCTGGTTGAGGCGTCCCGCCTCAACGAACTTCCATGACGTATCGCTGCAAATCCGGTGAGCGAAGTAAAAGACGCTACGTTTTGAAAGTCCGCGAAGGCGGGACGCCTTCGCCAGCACACGAGACGCGCGCGCTCCCCGGATTCACACCGCCGCAGCCACGCGCCGCAGTTTACCGATCACTTGCGGTAAAATCTCCAGCGCCTTCGCGACTTCGGCCCGCGTGTTGAAGCGCGAAAACGAGAAGCGCAGACTCGCCCGCGCGCGGTCGTCGGAAAATCCCATCGCCTTCAAGACATGCGAAGCGTGGACGGAGCCGGTCGTGCAGGCCGAGCCCGAGGAACAACAAACGCCGTGCTGATCGAGCAGCATCAGGACGCCTTCCGAGTCGATCCCCTCGAACGCAAGATTGCTCGTGTTCGGGAGCCGGTGCGCCGTGTCGCCGTTCACCTGCGAGCCTTCGACGCGTGCGAGCACGCCGCTCTCGAACTCATCACGCAGCCCGCGCACCTCGGTCGCCTCGTGCTCCATGAACCGGCCCGCGACCTCGCACGCTTTTCCAAGCCCGACGATGGACGCGACGTTCTCCGTCCCGGCGCGCTTCCCATTTTCCTGACTGCCGCCGATGAGGAACGGCGCGAACTTTGTGCGCCGGTTCACATACAGCACGCCGACACCTTTCGGGCAGTGCAGCTTGTGGCCGGAGAGCGAGAGGAAATTGATCTTCGCGTCCGCGAGCCGGATCGGAATTTTGCCGATGGCCTGCACCGCATCGGTGTGAAAAAGCGCGCCCTTCGCGCGGACGATCGCGGCGATTTCCCCGATGGGAAACATCACGCCGGTCTCGTTGTTCGCCCACATCACCGTGACGAGCGCGGTGTCCAGCCGGATGGCGCGCTCGAGTTCCGCGAGGTCGATCTGGCCGCTTTCATCGACGCCGAGCCACGTCACTTCCGTCCCGCGTTTCGCCAGCGCCTCGCAGTGTTTCAGCGTTGCGGAATGTTCGACGCGCGTGGTGACGATGTGCTGCCGGTCGCGATCCATGAGCAGCGCGGAATGGATCGCCGCATTCGTCGCCTCCGTGCCGCAACTCGTAAACACGATTTCCGCCGGCTCGCAGCCGAGCAGTCCGGCGACCCGCTCCCGCGCTTGCTCCAGCGCCTTCCCGACCTGCTTGCCGAAGCGGTATCCGCTCGACGGATTGCCGTAAAACTCGGTGAGAAACGGCAGCATTTCCTCCACCACGGCGGGATCGACGCGAGTCGTCGCGTTGTTGTCGAGGTAGATGAGGTCGCTGGCGTTCATGGCTGAAAGGGCGGCGAGGATAACGCACGGCTCCGGCGCGCGCCAACGGAAGATTGCGTCATAGCGGTCGTCCCGCCAGAGTCCGCGCGCATGGCTCTCCAGCAGTATTTTTCCACGCGTCTGAAACTCATCGAC
>JAYVRQ010000381.1:0-1610 GCA_043776145.1 Chthoniobacteraceae bacterium | reverse complement strand
TCCCGGCGCTTTGATTTACAAATCCGACCCCGCCCATCAAGCCCACGGCCAGCGGACCCGTGGTCAAAGTGCCGGCGTCGAGATTCAGCGTGCCCCTGCCGGATTCACCGATCGCGGTGAACTGCGAGGCCCAGGTTCCCGTGGTGTTGATATTGAGCACGCCCGACGCGCTGCCGAGGCCGATCCCTCCCCGCACATGCACCGGGCCGGCATCGTAGCTGCCGGTGCCTGTCTTGAGTCCGGTGAATGTTCCGACGCTCCCGGTGCCGTTCGGATCGGCGAGGTTGAAAACGCCAGTGGTGAGTTCCCCGACGTAGGTTTCCAGAGCGGTTGCGGTTCCGGCGATTTGGTTCAGTTGCCCCGGCGCGTTCAAGCCGATCTGCAAGATCGAAAAAGCCGGGACATTCCCGCTGATAGTCGCGAGGGGGCTGGTCAAATCGATGACGGGACTGTCTTCCAGAACCGCTGTCGGCACGCGACCGAGGCTCCAGTTGGCGGGGTTGTTCCAGTCGGTGCTCGTGGAGCCGGTCCAGACATTATCTTGAATGGCAAAGGTGAACGGGGAGGAAAGGAGCAGAATGCTGCCAGCGAGGATGGTTTTTAAGGGGAACATTATTTTACATTGGAGTTACATTGCAATGCGAAAAATGCCGCTGTTTTGGTTCGCGTGACAAGAATCAAAGCATTCTTTTTCCAAAATAATGCGGCCACGTCGCCCGCGATGTCCGAGACATGCCAAACTCGAATGCTGGCGTTTCTCCGCGCGCGCGCTACGCTCCGCGTCCCATGTCACTTTGGAATCTTGCCCATCCCTGGCTGCGCGAACTCGTTTCCTACGAGCCAGGAAAACCGATCGAAGACGTCGCGCGCGAACTCGGCCTCGCGCCGCATGAAATCATCAAGCTCGCCTCGAACGAAAACCCGCTCGGCCCTTCGCCCAAGGCGCTCGCGGCCATGCGCGAGATGCTGGAACGCGCGCACTTTTATCCCGATGGCGGCGGCTACTATTTGCGCGAGGCCATCGCGGGAAAACTCGGGCTGAAACGCGAAAATGTGATCCTCGGCTGCGGGTCGAATGAAGTCATCGAATTCATCGGCAAGGCGTATCTGAATCCCGGCGATGAAGTCATCGCGGCGCGGCACGCCTTCGTCGTGTACAAACTGATGGCGACGCTGTTCGGCGCGACGACGATCGAAGTGCCGGACCCAAATTTTGCACACGATCTCGATGCGATGCTCGCCGCCATCACGCCGCGCACGAAGGAAATTTTCATCGCCAATCCGAACAACCCGACGGGCACTCTCTGCTCGCAGGCGGAGATCGACCGCTTCATGGCGCGCGTGCCGGAGAGCGTCGTCGTCGTGTTCGACGAGGCGTATTACGAATTCCTGCCCGACCCGCCCGACACGCTCAAGTTCGTCCGCGCTGGCCGCAACGTCGTCGTCCTCCGCACCTTCTCGAAAATTCAAGGTCTCGCGAACCTGCGCATCGGCTACGGCCTCGCGAAGCCCGAACTCATCGACGTGCTCCAAAAAACCCGGCAGCCCTTCAACGCCAACGGCATCGCCCAAGCCGGCGCGCTCGCGGGAATCCTCGACGACGACCACCA
>JAYVRQ010000380.1:0-5127 GCA_043776145.1 Chthoniobacteraceae bacterium | reverse complement strand
GCCGCACTCTGTCCACGTTCCCGGGCCGCAACGACACGCTCGCGCAAATCGGTGCGGCAGGTTCGCCTCGGTCAACTCGACCTCATGTCGCGACAGCTAAAATAGAAAATACTCTAGTGCGACGAAGTCGCCCTCAATGAAGGCGATTGGATTAACGTATCGCTCTGGGAAGAGTGGGACATTGCTCAGGATATATCGACTCTCCGAGGCCAACGCGCCCTTCGCGGCGAGGTCGATTTCCTCTTTCGTCGCCAGGGTAGGACCGAGACGAATGCCAAAGTGGAAATGATCGCCCGTACTTAAGGCAGCAACTTCGGCGATCTTGTCGCCGGCAAAGACTTGATCATCCTTTTTGACCTTGGAGGTCACATGGAGATAAAGACTCGTCCAACCATACGCACCATCGTTTTGTTGATCATGACCAACCACGATCCACTCCCCCCAGCCGGTGTAGCTGCCCGTGCCGAGCACTTTTCCGTCATAGGTAGCATAGACCGACGTGCCGCTGGACGCCTGAAGATCAATGCCGTTGTGAATTCGTTTTGTTCGATCTGCATTCCACGGACGACCGAAGCCGTGGGTAACTTTGCGATGCTCGATCTTGTTTGGCAGAGGAAAGCGCAGCCCGTCGTAATTAAACGTCACGCTGTAGGTATTGTTCGTTTCAGACGATTCGGCTACGCCTTTGGTGTCATCAACGCTCAGCTTGGCCGTGTGGCGTCCTTTGGCGATAAGCCCAATCCGGTAGTAGCTGGTTTTGCTTCCCCACCCGCCGTCCAATCGTTCCTGCCAGAAGCCCACAAGACCGCGACCGTCGATGCTCAAAACCTGAGACATCGAACCAATAGCACTGACCCGCGAGTCATTGAACCAAGAAGCGCGAATGACCGGCTTGGATGCGATAGTCGTCACTTCCACTGGTGCAGTCCAGCCGCTGGGACGCCCCGGTTTCAAGTCGGGTCGGTCAGCCGCGACCGCTGAGACGGTCAGGGCAATATTGATCATGGTGATGCTCATCGCTTGAAGCGTGAGCCGAACGACGGTGCCAAAAAGCACCGTGAACTTATTGAGGTTTTGCGACGCGGAGAAAGCTCCGGCCGATTTTTTGATGATTTGTTTTTTCATTTTGGTGTCGAGTTGCCGACTTTCGCCGGACGCGGGCGACTCCGCCTGCGTGACACCTGTTTCGGGCATTTCTATAAAAGTCCACAGAGGACAAATTGGGACTTTTTGGGACAACCTTTACCCCTTTAGCCAATGGCCAAGAGCAAACCACTTTCAGACGCGGAAATCTCCGTTATCCCTAAGCTGTGGAAGGAAAAGGACAAGAAAAATACTGACCTCAAGAGCTTGCGAGCCGCATTGGCGACACAGTCGGAGCGCGGTAGTGAAGATTACATGCGAAAATTTTTTACCAAGGGACCGTCTCGGAGGGGGGCTGACGATCACTGGCGAACGTGTATGCTCAACTTGCTCGACATAGACAATGAGACTTTCCAGCGAGAGGCGGGCGCGCAAAAAAACTGTGCCGTCGACAACGGAACCGCTGTATCCGCGACGGCTTCACTTAACGAGATGGAGCGCGACCACCGCAGATGCTCGAACGAACATGAATACGAGAAAGCAGCGGATATAGCCGGACGTGCAATAGCCTTGTGCGCGAAACCGCGCGACGCAGCCATTTGGGCTGCACGAGCCGGGGCGGCCCATCGAACGCTCGGACAATTGTTCGACGCAAGTGACTTCTACGGACAAGCGCAAAGTTATATTGCAAAGGCCCAAAAAGACGACTCGAGTTCAACGGAGTTACAATTTCTTAGCGGGCAAATCGACTTTGGACGTATCATGGTGGACGATTTCCATCGGTTTGCCCGCTTCGACCTCGCACTCAGACATCATGGGGATGTTCTCGCCACTGTAGAACGTTTTCTCGCTCGGATTGATTTGGGCGAGGCTGATCGACGAGAAGCCAAGAGGAGAAGGCCACATCCAATTCGGCAGCAAGCAGAAATGCTTCGCTACATGGGCCGTTACGATGAGGCCATCGTCAAGATCGCCGAAGCGAAGACGGCATACCCTGACTTGATGTAGAGCCCCGCGCATATAGCGACTTGAGTCACGCGGATTGCCTTCGCTTGCTGGGTGAAAATGCTGAAGCACATCCGATCTACGAGCGTGTTTTGGAGCTGGCTCACGCGAGAGGTTTTACTGGTCTAAAGTCTGCGATTCTCTGGCGCCTCACCGAGATGACAAAGGCCAATGATGACTGGAAAAAGGCTCGGATGTGGGCCTCTCAGCTCAAAGCAATAGTCTGCGATCCCGGCTGCACGCTTCGCTTCGCCAAGCTGTATTTCCTTCTGACGAATGTTCCTTTCGCCATTCAGGATCGAAAGTGGTTGGATGCTGCAAAGCTAATTGCCTGTGCTGAAAAAGAGACTCATTTGAGCCATGACTACATGCGGGCGGAGTATGCTCACACGCGCCTATTTTTAGGAGAAATGGCGCGTCGCCAAAACAGATGAAATCTGCCATTGCCTTCTTTGAAGAAGCGATGGTGTTGTATCGCAAGATGCCGATGAATTGGGGCATTTTGCGCGCTTCAATTGGGCTAACACTAGCGGGGAAGAAAACGACTCCCACCGATGAAATCGCATTCGAAGGGCTGGACAGGGTCTTGCTCGCGAAATCGAAAAGTCCTGCGACTCTCGATCCGAATATGTTGATCGCTAACTTTCCATGAGCGTAGCAACGCAAAAGGTAACCTTGCAGGAGTTTCACGGCATCAAGTCCGCTCCCGAGGAAGAGAGAAACTATGCGGAGAACCTGCATGTCTTCCAGGCAGCAGTCGATGAAGCCGTTGATGACGGAAACCTTCAACGCATGGGTCATGCGTGTCGCGGAGCGGCGGAATCCTTACGCAGAGTTGGCAGGCTCCAAGAGACTGCCGAGCAACTGCGGCGATCCCTCGGTTGCTTTCGCACTATTGGGGACACTGGCGGTGAGGCATGGGGTCTTTGGAGTTTAGCGAATCTGCGCCGGCAAACGGGTGGCTTTGCGGATGCCCGCTTTCTTCTTCGCACCGCAGCAGACCGAGCGGCAAAAGTTCGGGACAGAAAGCTCGTAATCTATTCGTTGGCTGGACTTGCAGAGACGGCCCGAATCCTGGGGGATTATGGGGCAGCGGAGAGGGCGCACTTCCGGGCTTATGCAATGTTCCGCGAAGACAACGATCTACGCGGAATCGTTTGGGCGCTGGAAGGGACAGCACAGATGTTGCGATTCTCCGGACACCTTCACGCAGCACTGGATCGCTTTTCCGAGGCACAAAAATTAGCGGCGGCTGGTGGAGACATGCGAGGGCTCGCCTACGCATTCAATGTCGCGCTGAAAGCCTTTCGGATTTAGGACATCATCAGGCAGTAATAATTGAGGCCGAAATCGCCGTCAGCTTGTTTGATGGTCTGCATTTCGCGGTGGGTAGTGCATACGCGAGGAAAAGCCTTGGTGACGTGTTTAGGAAGGCAGGGCGACTTTCAAGACTCGTTTCGCGAATATCAAGATGCACTGGCCCGCTTCCAAGCTCTGGGTGAGGGACGTGGAGAGGCTTACACGCGTTTCGGATTCGCGAAATGGCACGCAGATTCCGGTTCGGAGGGAGAAGCTGCCGCACAAATGCACCGAGCATCGAAGTATTTTCAGAGATACCGAGTGTTGCTGGGATTGAGAAGGTGCCAAGATCTCTCAGTGGAGATACTGCGACGATTTGGAAGGAAAGCACACGACGAAGGAAGATGAGGACTTTTCCGGGCATTGCCTTACGGCAGCGTGAACTTGATGTGGTAGAAACGCTTTGGCTGTCCGGCGATTGGGATGCTGTCGCGGACGACGAGGAGGCTTGGCGTGTTTTGCTCGATGACGAGGCCGGTGCTCGACCAGTTCAGCGGCGCGAAGTCGGTGCTCCATTCCACGACGTACTGCACATCGGTCGCGGCAGAATTTCGCGGGATCGTCATGCGGAAATAATCACTGCCGCTGATGGATTCGCGATCAGTCGTGATGGGTGTTGCGTTCGGCACGTTCGGGTTCGTGGCGAGGGCGTATTCGGTCAGGTTGTTGAGCGCGTCGAAGTCAGGGTTCGCGGTCGCGGTGGCGTTGGGATTCGCGGAGCCTCCGGCGAAATTGGCGAGTTGCCACGCGGCGAAGGGCGAACTCGTGAAGGTGAGGTCCGCGAAGCTGCGTGCGTTGCCGTCGTCGGCCCACAGACGCAGCCGGTAGTTGCCGCCGGTGGTGAAAGTCGCGGTCGTGGAAAGTGCGTTCGCGTTGCCAAAGGTGACGGAGCCGGGCGCGGTGGCGACGCTCCAGAGCGTCGTAAATGGATCGGGCAGGCCGTCGTCGGTGACGCTGCCGGCGAGGGAAAGCGGCGACGTGGCGTTTCCGGTGACGGTGCCGGGATTCACGACGGGCGCTTTGCTGAGCGGCACGACGCTGAATTTCGTGAACGTCACCGTGTTCAGTCCGACGCCGCCCGCGTTGTCGCAGTAAAGGCCGACTTGCACCGTCGGTTGCACGAAGACGTTTTGCGGCTGGCCGAGTTGCGCCCATGCGCCGGGGACGCCGCTGTTGTTCGGCGCGTGCAGCGCGGTGATGGAATTGCCGCGGCGGATGAAACGCAGCCAGCGCGTTTTTTGCGGGATGCCGTTGAGGCCGCCGGTGCCGCCCTTCGGATTCGTGCGCCAGACGAAGGACGCGTACGAGCCGGTCGGGATGCGGCCCACGAAGGCCATCGCGCCGTTGTCCATGCTGTCGCGAATCATGATGCCGGAGCGCGCATCGGTCGCGCCGGAAGTGGCGTCGAGTTGCAGCACGGTGAGGATGAAATCGCCCGCGAACTGTTGCCCCCAAAAGTAGCCGTCGCCATCGAGCGAGCCGTCGCCCTGCAGCGTGTGCGTGTCGGTGCCGGAGTTGTAGGAGTAAAGGCCGGCCTGTGTTCCGTCGCCGAAATCTTCCGCGAGTGTGATCGAAGTGCCGTCGCTTAGAGACTGTGTAAAAAGTCCATCTTCTAGAGATTTTAGTACTTGTACGAATTGGAGGAATGGGTTGGAAAGCTTGGGATGCCAAACCAAGAAC
>JAYVRQ010000379.1:0-19275 GCA_043776145.1 Chthoniobacteraceae bacterium | reverse complement strand
CCTACATCCAGAATCCCTTCCCGCCCCCGCCGCGCCATATCGGAAAGTCGCTGCTGTTTTTCGCGGTGGCCGCCGTGGCGCTCGGCGCGTGCGGTTATCTCATTTGGTTTTTGACCGTCGGCGAAAAATTGCCGCCGCCGCCGTCCGCGCCCGCTCCGATTTCTGCCGCACGGGCGGAGATCGCAACGATGGCAATGCAATGCGGCGTTTTTCGGACAAGCGTGGGTCGCTATCCGACCGCCGCGGAAGGGCTCGATTCATTGGTTGAGCGCCCGGCGAAGATGCCGCGTGAAATTTTCTGGATGAAGCTGCGGACGAACATGCCGCGCGATCCCTGGAACAATCCGTATCAGTACGAAGAGGTGCCCGGCGATCCGCCGACCTACCGCATTTTTTCCACCGGACCAAACACGACCGATCCAGCCGACGACATCTCGCAAACGCTCCCGGCGCTGCCGCCGCTTCCGACAAATATCGCGCCAGCACCGGAGCCACCGCCCGCGGAAAATCCCGCGCCGAAAAAGCCCGCGTTCCGGTAGCGGCGCGAACGCGTATTCCGGGTAGCGCGCGCGTCCCGCCTTCGCGAACTTTCAAAACGAATCGCCTCGGGTTTCGTTCACCGGACTTGCAGCGAAACGTCATGGAAGTTCGTTTAGGCGGGACGCCAAAACCAGCACGCGAGACGCGCGCGCTACCCGGAATCCCCGGATCGCTCTACCTCACCCGCACATTCCGCCGCATGAACGCCGGCACATCGAGATCCTGACCGTTCACGATCGTCGGCTCGCTTTTCTCAAAACGACCGCGCGTGACCGGCTCGAAGGAAAGCTGCTCCTGCTTGATCTCCCGCTCACGCGCCTTCGCCGCCGCCGCCTCGGCGGCGCTGTCACCGTTCGCGTGAATCGAAACCTTCGCGGGCGCTCGCTTCGCCACCGCGCGCAGTGGCTCGATCGGCACTGGCGTCAACTCCGGCAGCGGTGCCGGGATTTCGTGCGGGGGATCCTGCGCCACGAACGCAATCGCCGGCTGCGGCGTGCGATCGGGCGCGGCTGCCGCCGGCTCGGGTTGGGCGGCCGGCGGCGCCGCGGCTGCATGGCGCGGAGCGTCTCCGCTCAGCGCGCTCAGCAACATCACCGCCATGCGATTCCCCATGCGGGGATCCACGGCAGTGCCGAAGAGGATGCGAGTGTCGTCGCCGATGTGGCGGTTCAACTCGTCCATGAGAATCTGCACTTCGTTCAAAGTCATGTTTGGACCGCCGATCACGTTCACGAGCACGTTGTCCGCGTCGTCGAGCATTCGCCCGCGATCCATCAGCGGGCTCTTGAGCGCGCGTTCCAGCGCGGCGTGCGCGCGGTTGTCGCCCTCGGCTTCACCATAGCCGAAAAGGCAGCGCGGGTTCTGGCGGCGCAGCGCGGTTTGCAATTCGTCGAAGCCGATCCGCACGAGGCCGGGCCGCTGCACGAGCATCGAAATCGCGCGCACGCTCTGGCTGATCGTCTGATCCGCGGCGGTGAACGCCTCCTGGATTCCCGCGCGCGGCGAGACGACGTCGCCAAGTTTGTCGTTCTCAAAACACACGACGACATCCGCATACTGCTGCAACGAATCGAGCGCCTCCTCCGCCTGCGCGCGACGGCGTTTTCCCTCGAACGAAAACGGCATCGTGACGAACGCGACGACCATCGTGTTCTGCGCGCGCGCATACGACGCGATGAGCGGGGCCGAGCCGGAGCCCGTCCCGCCGCCGAGTCCGGCGATGAGGAAAACCATCTGCGCACCTTCGAGCGCGCTCTTGATTTCCTCCGCGCCTTCCTCCGCCGCGGCGTAGCCGACTTCAGGATCGCCGCCTGCACCGAGCCCGCGCGTGGTGTTGCGCCCGAGCTGCACTTTTGTGGAAGCGACGGAGCTGGTGAGCGCCTGCGCGTCCGTGTTCAGCGCGATGAGTTCGGCGGTGTCGAGTCCGTCGAGCAGGATGCGGTCGAGCGCGTTCGAGCCCGCGCCGCCGAGGCCGAGAATCTTGATGCAGAAGCCGGCGTCGGTGGTGGTCTGATGATGGCGTTGGATGTCAATCATGGCTGTGTGTGGTGAGTGAAGGGTTACCAAAGTCCGAAGATGCCGAAGCCGCGCTTGAAGCGGCGGAAGAAGCCGCGCGGTCGCGCCGGCTGCATGGCCTGCGCGTATTTGATGAGGCCGATCGCGGTGGAAAATTGCGGGTTCTCGAACGCGGACGTAACGCCGCTCACTGTCTGCGCGTGCGTGACGTGAACGGGCATTCCGAAGATTTCCTCCGCGAGATGGCTCACGCCTTGAATCTGCGAGCAGCCGCCGGTGAGCAGCAGGCCAGCTCCGAGGAAATCGAGGCAGTTCATCGTGTCGATTTCGCGCTTGATGAGTTCGAAAGTCTCGCGCACGCGGCAGTTGATGATCGTGTTCAGCATCTCGCGCTCGATCTCTTTTCCGGCGAAGCCCGTTTCATCGCGCAGCACCACGGTCTCGCCCGGCATCGAATTGCCGAGCAGCACGCTGCCCTCTTCGTGCATGACTTTCACGGCCTTCGTCATCGGGATGCGAAGGCCCAGAGAGAGATCGTTCGCGATGTGATCGCCGCCGATCGCGAGGCAGCCTGTCTGCTTCACCGCGCCATCGACATACACTACGTAGCCCGTCGTTCCGCCGCCCATGTCGATGACGAGCGCGCCGAGATTTTTCTGATTCAAATCGAGCACGACCTGCGCGGAAGCGAGCGGCGCGAAGACCACATCCTCCACTTCGATGTCCAGTTCCTTCACGCAGCGCACCGTGTTTTTGATGCGCGTGCCGACGCCGTGGATGATGTGAAAATCCGCCTCGAGTTTGCCGCCCATCATGCCGATGGGATTGAGCACGCCGTCCTGCCCATCCACGTAATAGTGCTGGAGAATGGAATGCAGAAATGTGTTCGACGGCGGGATGCTGACCTCGCGCGCCGCGGCCTGCACTTCCTCGAAATCCTCGTCGCAAATCTCGTCGCGATCCTCGGGAATGTTGACCGAGCCCCGGTTGTTGAAGCTCTCGATGTGTCCGCCGGACACCGCGAGATAGACGCTGTGAATGGCCACGTCGCTTTTTTCCTCCGCGTCGGCGAGCGCCTCGCGCACGCATTTTCCAGCGGTGTCGAAATCGACGATCTCGCCTTTGCGCACGCCGCGCGATGGCGTCTCTCCGACGCCCAGGATTTTAACGGTGCCATCGTGCCGGGTCTCGCCGACGACGGCGCAAACCTTGGAGGTACCAATTTCTAAACCTACGATGATGTCTTCTCTAGCCATTGAGATGGAACGGTTTTTTAACGGATTCGGATGGGGCGCGCGTGCGCCCGGATGGAGTGGATTTTGCAGGAGTAGGAGTCGAAAGCGCGCCGGCCTTTTTCAGCAACTGCACGGCGTTGATTTTGGAATCTTTCACCGCGCTGGGTTTCGGCGCGGGCGGCGCGACGGGCTCGGGTTCTTCCGTCACCGGCGGCTCGAAAACGATCGGCGTGTTGCGCTCGATGAGCAGGTTCACGGTCTGGATTTTTTTCCCGCCCAGCTCGATGGAATCGAGGTAGTGCATCAGGCGCTCGACCTGCCGGTCCACGCGGTCGAGGCCGAACGTGATCTTGCGCCGGTTCTGGTCGGTGACGACGACGCAGTAGCCTTTCGTGATGTCGAGGGTGCGCGGTTGAAAGCGCGCGTTGTCCGTGTTGAGCCGGATGAGATCGAGCGCCGCCTGCATTTCGTAACTGCGCACCTTCTGCCCGAGCACGACGTTCTCCATCGGCACGCCCGCGATCACTGGCAGCGACAGGTATTCCGGCAGCTTCGCTTTGATCCGCATGGCCACGCCGCGCGCGTCCACGAGGAACGCTTTTTCGGAAACCGTCGGGTCTTCGCCCGCCTGCTGCACGGCCCACGCGATCGGTCGGCGCTCGGTAATGACGACCTCGATTTTGTTCGGCAGCATGCGCTGCAATTCCACGCGCTCGACCTGCGGCAGCCGGTCCAGCGCCTCGCGCCCCTTCGCGAGATCGACGGTGAAAATGTTTATGCCCTCGCGGATTCCGGTCGCGGCGCGGACTTGTTCCAGCGTGAGCGGGCCGTCGGTGACGACGCGGATTTCGGCGAGATAGTAGTCCGGGTTTTCCCACAGGAACCGGCGCAGGCATTCCTTTCCGCCAAGGTATGCGCCGACGAAGAAACCGACGACGAGGATGGTCTTGCAGACGAACGCGAGCACCGCCTTGAATCGCTGCACGCGCGCGATGTCGCGGCGCACGCTGACTTCGAGCAGGTGCTGATGCTTGCGATGCGCCGGCTTCGAGACGCGGCGGTTTTTGTTGGAGCGCGGGGAATTCATTCTGCGGATTGGCGGGCGAGTGAAAGTTCGACGATGCGCGCGCAAAGCTGTTCGTAGCTTTGTCCGGCGACGGCGGCGGCTTCGGGCAGCAGGCTCGAGGGAGTCATGCCGGGAATGGTGTTGACCTCGAGCACGAACGGAACGCCGGCCTTGGTGAGCAGCACATCGACACGCGAATAAACTTCGAGATCGAGCGCGCGATGCGCCGCGAGCGCCGTTTGCTGCACGAGGTCCGTCGCCCGCTCCCCGATTTCCGCGGGACAGAAATGGTCCGCACCCGCCGCGTTCGGATTCAGAAACGGATATTTGTTTTCAAAATTGTAGAAGTCCTTCTTCGCGACGATCTCGATGATCGGCAGCGCGACCTCGCCGACGATTCCGACGGTCAACTCGCGCCCCTCAACGAACTGCTCAACCAGCAATTCGCGCGCATACTTCCGCGCCTCCGCGAGCGACGAATCGACTTCGCCCGCCGTCCGCACGATATACACGCCCACGCTCGATCCCTCGCACGGAGCCTTGATGACGAACGGCAATTTCAAAGTCGGCCGCGCCTCGCCCGCGAGAACCTCGAACGCCGGAGTCGGAACCCCGCGCTCCACGAAACGCTGCTTGCTCGCGATTTTGTCGATCGCGAGTTCGCTGCCCGCCACGCCTTCGCCGGTGTACTTCACGCCGCGCGATTCGAGGATGCGCTGCACCTGCCCGTCCTCGCCGAACGTGCCGTGGATCGCGTTGAACGCGAGTTCGACATCCGCCGCAAGCACGAAGTCCGCACCGCTGACATCGACCTCCGTGACGTCCGCGCCGAGCTTGCGCAACGCATTCGCCACGCCGCTGCCAGTCGCAAGCGAAACCTTCCGCTCCGAGCCGGGACCGCCCATCAGGACGGAGATTTTTTTGTTCTTTAGATCAACGGACATGGGAAAAATTTGTGTGTGCATCGTTACTGGAACGGAGTGCGGCTGGCGGTTCTTTCAGCGAATCGTATTCAGTCATGGATTCCTTTCTCCTCACCGACGATTTGCACTTCGGTTTCGAGCGCGATGCCGCGTTCTTCTTGCGCGGCGGTCTTCACGCGGTCAATCAAAGCCAGCACATCCGCCGCGCTCGCGTCGCCGTCGTTGACGATGAAATTGCCATGCACTTCGGAAACTTTCGCGCCGCCGATCTGCGCGCCTTTGAGGCCGAGTTCATCGACGAGTTTTCCCGCCGGAATCGCGCCTGGATTTTTGAAAATGCAGCCCGCACTCGACTCGCGCGGTTGTGAAGTGCGGCGCTTTTGCGTCGAGGTTTCGAGCAGCTTCTCGATTTCCTCGGCCACGGCGGGATGCCCCGTGAAGGTCGCGGACACCGCGTAGTTTTTTTCCAGCGTTCCGCAGTGCCGGTAACGCACGTCCATCTCCGCGGGCGTCTTCATGTGAAACGCGCCGTGCGGATCGACGAAACGCACGCTCACGACTTGCTGAAAGGTCTCGCCGCCCATCGCACCCGCATTCATGCGCAACGCACCGCCGACATTTCCGGGGATGCCCTCGAACCACTCGAAGCCGCCGATCTGCGCGTCGCGCGCGGCGTACGCGAGTTCCTTTTGCTTCACGCCGACGCCGACGGTGATTCGCCCGTCGCGCACTTCGATCCTCTTGAATTCACCACGAACCAAATGCACCACGACACCGCGAATGCCGCCATCGCGTACGAGCAAATTCGAGCCGCGTCCCATCACGAAAAGCGGGACGCCGCGCTCCGTTGCAAACGCCACCAACCGCGCGAATCCCTCCTCCGTTTCCGGCTCCGCCCAAAACTGCGCCGGCCCGCCAACTCGCATGGTGGTGTGCTTCGCGAGCGGTTCGTAAAGTTTGATCACGCCCGCGCCCATCACGGTTTGCAGTTCGTCGAGCAGAGTCACGTCCTTCGTCAGCAGCGTCGCGGCCTCGTGAATGTTCCCCGCGCCGAGACTGATGACGCAGTCGCCTGGCTCCAGCATCCGCCCGATTTCCTGCGCGAGCTTTTTGCGATCGGGCTGAAAGCTCGCGGCTTCGTGGCCCTCGCGGATCATCTCATCGACGATGGTCTGTCCGCTCACGCCGGGAATCGGTACTTCGCTTGCCGGATAAACGTCCGCGATCATCGCCACATCGGCGGCATGGAAGGCGCGCCCAAATTCCTCCTTCAATTTCTGCGTCCGCGAATAGCGATGCGGCTGGAACATGCAGAGCACGCGTTTGCGGCCCGTGTTCTTCGCCGTCGCGAGGGTGGCCTTCACCTCGCTTGGATGATGGCCGTAATCATCGACGATCATGTAACGCTCGCTGCGATACTTGATCTCGAACCGCCGCCGCGCGCCGCGAAACGTCTCCAGCGCCTCCGCGATTTTCGCGAAAGGCACGCCGAGTTCCGTCGCGAGTGCGATGACGCCGACCGCGTTGCTGACGTTGTGCCGTCCGGGAACATTCAGCGTGATCGCGCCGAGCGGCTCGCCGCCGCGCAGGACGCGGAAGTGCGATTGGAAATCCTTCGTGTGAACATCGTCGAAGCGATAAAAGGCGAGATGCGATTCGCCGTAGGAAATCGCGCCGGGATGCGGCGAGCACAGCCGCGTGGCGTTGGCGTCGTCCGCGCAGAAGAAGACCTTTCCACGCGTCTGCCTGAGCAGTTGATGGAACACCGCTTCGATGGCCACGAGGTCTTCGTAATAGTCGAGATGCTCCTCCTCGATGTTCAGCACGATCGCGTGTTCCGGGTGATACAGCGCGAGCGTTCCATCGCTCTCGTCGCCTTCCACGACGAAGTGTTCACCGGCCAAATCCCAATTCGCATTCGTGCCGAGAATCGGAATCTCCGCACCAACGTAGTGCGAAGGATGCAGCCCGCCCGCCTTGAGCACATGCGCGGCCATCGACGAAGTGGTTGTCTTACCGTGCATCCCGCAAACGACGATGCCCTTCTTCGCGTGCATGATCGCCGCGAGCGCCTCGGCGCGGCGCACCATGTTGCGGCCCGTGCGCAACGCTTCATCGTACTCGACGTTGCCGGGCCGAATCGCGGAGGAAAAAATCACGAGGTCCGCTTCGGAAAGATTCGCCGCGTCCTGGCCGAGATGAAATTTCAGCCCGAGTTTTTCGAGCCGCTCGATCTCGACCGTTCGCACCTTGTCCGAGCCGCTGACGCGATGCTCCAGCGCGAGCAGCAGCCCCGCGATCCCGCTCATGCCCGAGCCCGCGACGCCGATGAGGTGAATCTTCAACTCCCCGCCGATAATGATGCCCGCAAGAATTTCGCCGGTGTCCATCAGGGAGTGTTGAGTGTTGAGTGTTGAGTGTTGAGTGGCGCACAGGCTGCCAGCACAACATCGGCGACGCGGGCCGCCGCATCTTTCGGTGCGAGGGCGGCGCAGCGGGCGGACATTTCGGAAAGGCGCGATGGGTCGTCGAGGAACCATGCGAGTTTGTTCGCGAGCGTGTCGCCGGTGATTTCGCGCTGCGGCAAAAGTACCGCCGCGCCCGCGCGCTCGAAAATTTGCGCGTTGAGTGTTTGGTGATCTTCCGCCGCGAAGGGAAACGGAATGAGGATCGACGGGAGCGCGAAGTGGGAGAGTTCGGTGAGGCTCGCCGCGCCGCTGCGTGCGATGCAGAAATCGGCGGCGCTGTATGCCGTTTCCATTTGGTGCCAGAAGGCGGAGACGAACGCGGGCACACCGGCTTGGGAGTATTTTTCGCGGACCATCTGCTCGTCGTCGCGTCCGGTCAGGTGGATCAGTTGGACGGGCCTCGAGCGCAGTTGCGGGAGCGCATCGACGACGGCGGTGTTGATCCCGCGCGCGCCCTGGCTGCCGCCCATCACGAGCAGCGTGCGGCGTTCGGGCGAGAGCCCGAAGGCTTCGAACGCCTGCGCCTTCGGGATGCGCTCCGTGAGCGTGCGGCGGATCGGCGTCCCAGTGACTTCACATTTTTTTGCGGAGAAAAATTTCGCGCATTCCGCAAAGCCGAGCAGCACGCGCGTGACGAGCTTTCCATTGAGCTTGTTCGCCTTGCCGGGAATCGCGTTCGACTCGTGAACGAAAGTCGGAATTTGCCGCGAGCGTCCGGCGAGAATCGGCGCGGTGGAAGTGAACCCGCCCATCCCGAGAACCGCGCTGGGACTGAATTCGCGGAGCAGCGAGGTCACCTGATTCAACCCTGCGCGGAACTGCGACCAGAACCGCAGCAGCGCCATCGGCGACTTTCCATCGAGCCCGACGCCGCGCACTTTTTCCACGCGGAATTCCGAGCGCCCCTGCGTCGCGAGCGCGTCGATTTCCTTTTCCGAAATAAGCAGCATCACTTTGTGTCCGCGCGCGAGCAGCACTTCGCCCACTGCGAGTCCTGGAAAAAGATGTCCGCCGGTGCCGCCGGCAGCGATGACGAAGTTCATGGCGGTCAGATGCGCACGAGGCGTTTGCGGGTTTTCACTTCGAGCTTCGCGGAGCCGCGGTTGTATTCCTTCTCGGTGAGGCCGCGGCGGTAGATGTTGATGAGGATGCCGACGCACACGAGGCAGAACGCGAGATTCGATCCGCCATAGCTGATGAACGGCAGCGGCATCCCCTTGTTCGGCAGCCACGCAGTTGTGACGCCGATGTTCACCAGGGCTTGCAGTGAGATGAGCAGCACGATGCCGAAGCCGAGCAACATCCCGAAGCGGTCGCGCGCGCGCAGTGCGATTATTGCGCCGCAAAGGACGATGATGACGTAGCAGAAGACGACGAGCAGCGTGAAGCGCAGGCCGAGTTCCTCGCCGAGTGTGGGAAAAATGAAGTCCGTCTGTGCGTAGGGAAGGTACCCCATTTTCTGCCGGCCAAGCCCGAGGCCGAGTCCATCGACACCGCCGGAGCCGAACGCGATGAGCGCCTGATATTGCTGGAGCCCCGCGCCGTCCTTGTATTTTTCCAAATCGAGAAACGCCATCAGCCGCGCGAGGCGTTCGGTCATGTGCGTTGCGACGTAAATCATTCCCGCGATGCCAGCGGCGAAGATCGGCGCGAGGATGGTGATGCGCGTGCCTGCGATAAACATCATGCCGAAAACCGTGGCGCAGATGAGCGCGGTGCTGCCCATGTCCACCTCGAATGCGATGAGTGCCAGGAGCCCTGCGGCGATGCCGAGCGGGACCAGAAAGCCTTTCACAAATTTGTGCGGATCGCAGTCCGGTTGCGTGAACCATCGGGCGATCACCGCGATCACCGCGAGCTTCGCCAACTCCGATGGCTGGAACGACGCGAAGCCAAGATTCAGCCAGCGATACGCGCCGTTCAGCTTCATGCCGATGTGCGGCACGAAGCACAGCGCGAGCAGCACCGCTGCCGCGCCGTAGAGCACCCACGCCGCGCGCCGCCAGTGGAGATAGTCGGTCTTCGCGGCGATGAAACACGCGACGAGCCCGATGCACAGCCACGCCGTCTGATGCTTGATGAAATAGTCCTGCCCCTTGTTGTTCTCATGCACAAACGCGCTGGTGCTGAACAGCATCACGCAGCCGATGACGATCAGCGCGGTGACGGCGATCAGGAGGCCATAGACGCTCTTGCGGTGCATGGAACGGGGCGGCTTAGTTTTTCTTCGCGGGAACTTTCAGCGTCTGGCCGATCTGCATTTTTTTCGGATCGTCCATTTTGTTGAGCTTCAAAAGATCAGCAGAGGTCGTGTTGAATTTCTTCGCGATGGAAGTCGGCGTGTCGCCCTTCACGACGGTGTACGGCCGGGTCGTTACGCTGGCAGTCGCGGCGACGGTTGGCGCGGTTTCGGCCTTGGTGGAAAGGAACGCGGCTTTCCGCGAATCCTGCACCACAGCGGGTGCGGCGGGCTTCGGCGCGGATTTCACGGCGGGGATCGTGATGACCTGGCCGGCACGCAGGACGCTGCCGGTTTTGATGCCGTTAATCTCCTCGAGATCGGTGACGGTCACGTTATGCAGGATGCCGATCTTCGTGAGCGTGTCGCCGGCCTGCACATGATAGACGTTCGTCTTCGAGACGGGCGCGGGCGCGGATTTCGGCGCGGCGACTTCCGGCGCGGGAGCGGCTTTCGGAGTCAGCGGTGGCGCGACCGGAGCCGCGACGGATGCCGCGGTAGTCGTCCGCTTTTGCGGGCGCGAGGCGCGGATGCTGTTGAAGGTGTAGATGCCTCCGACGGCGACGACGTGCAGAATGAGCACGACGATGAACGCGCTCGACAAATTCGTCTTCGGCTCCTCGTCGTAATAGCTGTCGGCGGCAGGCGCGCGGCGGGCGGTCGCAGTGGTGGCCTGGAGTTTTTTGGGACGCTTTGGGAACGAGAACTTGGGCAGCTTTAGCTTTTTCATGGCGTGGTTGGTGTGAGGTTTTGGACGAGCGCGCGGAAGAGGTTCCCGCGCTCGGCGTAGTTTTTGAACATGTCGAAAGAAGAAGTGCCGGGGCTGAACAGGACGGCATCGCCGGGCTGCGCGAGTTCGCGCGCGAGCTGGACGGCGGTCTCCAGCGAGCGGCCCGCGTTGCGCACCGGAAGGCGGTCTTTCCAAAGCGATTCGATGCGATCCGCCATTTCGCCGAGCGTGACGACGGCGCGGCATTTTTGCGCGACGATCTCCGTCAGCATTTCGTACTCGAAGCCCTTGTCCTTGCCGCCCGCGATCAGCACGACCGGGCGCGTTTCGGAAAGCAGCGCCTTTTCCACGGAGTCGGGATTCGTGCCTTTCGAGTCGTTGACCCACTCGACGCCATCGAGCACGCGCACGGGTTCGCAGCGGTGCGGCAGCGCCGTGTATTCGCAGAGTGGCGCGCGCATCGCGTCGAAAGCGAGCCCCTGTGCGAAGCCGACGCCGAGCGCGGCCATCATATTTTCGGCGTTGTGCGCGCCGCGCAGTTTGGCGTCGGCCATCGCGAGCACCGGCTCGCTGCGGAAGTGGATGACGCCGTCGCGCAGCTCGAAATCCGCGCCGCCCGTGAATGCGCTGAACGTGATCTTGCGCGCCTTCAACTCCGGCAGCTTGTCGCGGAAATTCACGACTGCCCAATCGTCGGCACACTGATTTTCAAAGATGCGAATCTTCGCCTGATAGTACTCGGCCATCGACGGATAGCGGTCGAGGTGATCGGCGGCGAATCCAAGCCAGACCGCGATCTGCGGGCGGAAGCGGCGGATCGTTTCGAGTTGGAACGAACTCAGTTCGAGCGTCATTACGTCGAGCCGCGCGCTCTCCTGCACGCGCGCGGAAAACGCCGGGCCGATGTTTCCCGCCGCGAGCGTTTTCACGCCGCAGGCGTTGAGCATCCGCTCGACGAGTTGCGTGCAGGTGGTCTTCCCGTTGGTTCCGGTGATCCCCACAATTGGGCACTTGCACCACTCGTAGGCGAACTCGAGTTCCCCGATCATCGCGATGCGTTTGCGAATGAAATTTTGCACGAGCGGAACTGCCGGGTCGATGCCGGGACTGAGCACGGCGAGGTCGAACGGGTCGGGCTCGTACTCCGCCGCGAGTCCGGCGATGACGCTGATCCCGTGCGGACGGAGCGCGTCGATTTTTTTGCGGAGTTTGTTTTCCTCCGCGGTGTCGAAAATGGTCACGAACGCACCCTCCCTGGCGAGCAGGAGCGCGGCGGCTTCCCCGCTTTCTCCAGCTCCGAGCACTGCGATTCTTTTATTGGCGTAGGACACATTTAACGAAGTTTGAGCGTCGCGAGGCCGAGGAAGGCGCACATGATCGAGAGGATCCAGAAGCGCGCGACAACGGTCGTTTCCTTCCAGCCGATGAGTTCAAAATGGTGATGCAGTGGCGCCATGCGAAACACGCGCCGACCTTCGCCGTAGCGGCGCTTCGTGATCTTGAACCAGGTCCGCTGAATCAAGACGGACACAGCTTCCGCGACGAACACGCCGCCGACGACGACGAGCAAAAGCTCTTGTTTGCAGCAGATGGCGACGACGCCAATCGTGGCTCCAATTGCGAGCGAACCGGTGTCTCCCATGAAAACTTTTGCGGGATGACAATTGAACCAAAGGAAGCCGAACGACGCGCCCGCCATCGCCATGCAGATCACGGCGAGTTCGCCCGCGAATGGGTAAAACGGAATCTGCAAATAGGACGCGATTTTCACATTCCCCGCCGCGTAGGCGAAGATGGCGTAGGCGAAGGAAGTGGTGGCGCTGCATCCCGCGGCGAGGCCGTCGAGGCCGTCGGTGAGATTCACGGCATTCGATGCACCGAGGATGACGAGCGCGAAAAAGAAGAACGTGAACACGCCGAGATTTTCGATGATCGGGCTTTTGTAAAACGGGACGTAGAGCGAGCGCGCCTGCACTTCGATCGCGGGATTCATCAGGAAATACGCGGTGACGATTCCCGCGATGCCAAACTGCGCGACGATCTTCGTGCGCTCGCTCGCGCCCTTGGCATTTTTTTTCGCGACCTTCAGGTAGTCGTCCCAAAATCCGAGCAGCCCGCACCACACGATGACGAGCAGGAGCAGCCACACGGCGGAGTTGTCGGGCCGCGCCCAGAGCAGCGTGGAGACGATGACCGTGCCGAGCAGCAGCACGCCGCCCATCGTCGGCGTCCCCGCTTTTTTTCCGTGCAACTCGAAGAGGCGGTTCACTTCCTCCTTCGTGCGAATCGGCTGGCCTACTTTCAGCGAGATGAGTTTTCTGATGACGAAATTTCCGAAAACGAGCGAGAGCAGGAACGCCGTGACCGCCGCCCCGACCGCGCGAAAGCTGATGTAGTAAAAGACATTGAAGGCTCCCCAAAAATCGGGGCCCTGCCGGTCGCTCAGAAAATGGAGATACCACATCATGGCGTCTGCATTCCCTCCACGATGCGCTCGAGTTTTGCGGAGCGGCTGCCTTTCACGAGCACCACGTCGCCGGCGCTGGCCAGCGTCTCCAGCGCGGCGACGGCCTCCTCGGTTGAAGGCAGGTGCAAAACATTCGCGACGCCTCCGCGCCGCGCTTCCTCCGCGATCCACGCGGGCTCTGCGCCGATCGCGAGCACGCAGTCGATGCCCAGTTCCCCCGCGACTTTGCCGACTTGGCGATGGCCGTTCTCGGACTCGGCACCGAGTTCCGCCATGCGCCCGAGCACCGCGATTCGCTTTCCTGTGCATGGCATTTCCGCAAGCGTGCGCAGCGCGGCGGCGGCGGAGTCGGGGTTCGCGTTGTAGGTGTCGTCGAGGACGTGAACGCCACGGATGATTTTTTGTTCGAGCCGTCCTCGCGTGAGGCGGAGCTTGCGCAAACCTTCGACGCATTCTTCGAGCGAGAGGCCGAAGTGGCGGCCCGCGGCGACGGCCAGCAGCGCGTTGCGCACCATGTGGACGCCGGGCACGGGGAGTTCCGCATCCACGCAGCGATCATCGGCGCAGAGGCGGAATTTCATGCCGTTGAAATCCTGGCGAAGATCAGTCGCGCACACGTCGCCACCGCTGAGGCCGCAGTAGATCGCGTCGGCCTTGGTGCGCGCGGCGATGGATTTGGAAAAGTCATCGTCGGCGTTGAGGATCACGAGGCCGCTGGGCTGGAGCGCCTCGGCGAGCGCGCCTTTTTCCTGCGCGATGGCCTCGCGGCTGCCCATGAATTCGATGTGCGCGACGCCGATGTTCGTGATGATGACCACGTCCGGCGCGGCGAGTGCGGCGAGCGGCGCGATCTCGCCGGGATGGTTCATGCCAATTTCAAAAACGCCGATCTGATCGCTGCCGCGCGCGCGGAGCATCGTGAGCGGGAGGCCAATGTGGTTGTTGAAATTCCCCTCCGTTTTTGTGACGTGAAAATTTTCGCCGAGCACGGCGGCGGTGAAATCCTTCGTGCTGGTTTTGCCGTTGCTGCCGGTGATGGCGACGACTTGCAGCGGAAGCTGCCGGCGGTAGTTCGCGGAGATTTGCTGGAGCGCGCCTAGCGTGTCGCCGACGCGGATCACGGCGAATCCCGGCGGCAAACCTTCCAGCGCATTTTCCACGACCGCGCCGACCGCGCCGCGCCGCGCGGCCTCGGCGACGAAGGTGTGGCCGTCGAAATTTTCGCCGCGCAGCGCGAGGAAAAGATCGGCGGCCTTCAGCGCGCGCGAGTCGGTGCAGATGCTTTCGACGGAAAGTGCAGGGCTGCCGCCGTCGAGGTGTCCGCCGGTCCAGCGCGCGATGGTGTCGAGTTTCGTCGCGTCCATGTTCACCAGTCCCCTCGCTTTCCTTCGAGAGCCTGTCCGGCCACGGCCACGTCGTCGAACGGGATCGTGTGGTCGGCGAACTCCTGCGTTTTTTCGTGGCCCTTGCCCGCGATCAAAACGATGTCGCGCGGCTCGGCCATCGCGATGGCTTTGAAGATCGCCTCCTTGCGATCGACGATGACTTCGTAATTGCCGCGCACCATGCCGGGCTTGATGTCCTCGATGATGTCGCGCGGATCTTCCTTCCGCGGATTATCGCTCGTGACGATGGACCAGTCCGCGTTTTGATCGACGACCGCGCCCATCTTCGGGCGCTTGCCGCGATCCCTGCTGCCGCCGCATCCGAACACGACAATAAGACGTGCTGGGTTCAGTTCGCGGCACGTTTTGAGGACGTTGGCGAGAGCGTCTTCAGAATGCGCGTAGTCCACGTACACGCGGAATTGCCGCTTGCCCGGCACCGCTTCGAGCCGGCCCGGCACGGGCGGTCCGTCGGCGAGCGCGAGCACGGCGGAGCGCACATCGACGCCGAGCACATGTGCGCCCGCGATGGCCGCGAGCGAGTTGGAGACATTGAATTGCCCGATGAGCGGCAGCCGCACGAGATAGCTGCGTCCGTTCGCATCGAGCTGATAGCTCGTTCCGTTCAGGTCCATGCGAATGTTGCTCGCGCGGAAGTCCGCCTTCGCGCCAACGCCGTATCCGATGACCGGCACCTCGCGTCCAAAGCGCGTGCTGAATTGTGCGCCGATCCGGTCGTCGATGTTGATGACGGCCTTCCCCTTTTTCGTCTGCGCCGCGAGTCCGCTGAAAAGTTTCGCCTTGGCCTCCGCGTATTTTTCCATCGTGCCATGCCAGTCCAAATGGTCTTGCGAGAGATTGGTGAAAATCGCCGCGTCGAACTCGACGTTGCGCACGCGCGCCTGGTCGAGCGCGTGCGAACTGACTTCCATCGCCGCGGCCTTGCATCCGGCGGAACGCATTTGCCAGAGCAGTTCCTGCACGTCAAGCGATTCGGGCGTGGTGCGCGCGGCGGGCAAAATGCGGTCGCCGATTTCGTAGCGGACGGTGCCGATCAGGCCGCAGCGCATGAGCGCGCGATCGCAGATGTGTTTCAAAAGAAACGCCGTCGTTGTCTTGCCGTTGGTGCCGGTGACGCCCGCGATTTTCAGCGCGTGCGATGGATGCTGGTAAAAATTCGCGGCGACATCCGCGAGCGCAAGCCGCGCGTCTTTCACCGTGATGAACGTGGCGCGCGAATGCGATTCCGCCTCCTCCGCGATCACGGCGACCGCGCCTTTTTCCAGCGCCTGCGAGACGAAGATCGCGCCGTCCACTTTCTCGCCGCGCAGCGCAACGAACAACGCGCCGGGCTGCACGCGACGCGAGTCGCAGCAGATCGAGGAGATGTCGCGATCGAGCGGGCCCGCGACCTGTACGGTCGGGATGGAATGGAGAAGCGCGTCGAGTTTCATCACCGGTCGCGTGCGAAAATGGAACCCGGCGGATGCGCCTCCACGGTGGGTTCGAGGCTGAGGTAGCGCGCCACTTTTTCCGCGATGCGCGAAAAGACGGGAGCCGCGACAAGCCCGCCGACGTTTTCCTCGTGCTTCATCTGCGCTTCGTCGAAGAGCACGAGCATGACGAACGCGGGATCCTCCGCGGGCATGTATCCGGCAAATGAGACGACGTATTTTTCATGGGCCATGCGGCCGTTTTCGTCGGGCTTCTGCGCGGTCCCCGTTTTCCCCGCCACCTTGAATCCGGTGACGGCGGCGTGCCGCGCGGTGCCTTTCGGGCTGACGACTTGCACGAGCGCGTCGCGCACCTGCTCGGTCGCCTTCTTCGACACGACGCGCCATTTTTCCTGCGGCTTGTATGACGACGCGACGCCGTTCACGACGACATCGCGGATGATCTGGGGCACCATGAGCGTGCCGCCGTTCGCGATGGCGCACATGGCGTTCGTGATTTGCAGCGGCGTCGCGGCCACGGACTGGCCCATTGGCATCCGCGTCAGCGAAATTTTATCCCAACGATCCGGCGGCGGCACCACGCCGCGAATTTCGCCGGGAAGATTCACGCTCGTCGTGTCGCCGAATCCGAACTTCCGCGCGTACTGGTAAAAACGCTGGTCGCCAAGCTGGATGCCGAGTTTCGCGATGCCGATGTTGCTCGATTTAATGAGGACGTTTTCGACAGTCAGCGACCCGTAAATGTGATGGTCGTGCAGGCGGCACCACTGCCAGTAGCCGTTCTCGCAAAAGACATCCGTGTCGGGGCTGACGAGTCGTTCGGAAAGCGCGGCGGCGGTCGTGACGATCTTGAAGGTCGAGCCGGGTTCCACCTGATCGGTGATGGCGATGTTCCTGCGATACGCCATCGGCACCTCCACAAATTTCACCGCGCCCTTGCCTTTCACTTCCTCGTCCGGCCGCCGGGGATTGGGATTGAAAGTCGGGCGGTTGGCCATCGCCATGATGTCGCCGGTTTTCGGGTTCATCATCACGACGGTCGCCTTCTTCGGCTTCAGCGCCTTGAACGCGATGTCGAGTTCGGTCTCGACGATTTGCTGAAGGCTCATGTCGATCGTGAGCCGCACCGCGCCGCCGTCTTCGGGCGGATTATCCTGCCCTCGGTAGAGCACGAGTTCGCGGCCCGTGCGGTCGCGCTCGACGTAGCGGATTCCATTGTGGCCTTCGAGCCGGTTGTTCATCGAAGCCTCGATGCCGTCGATGCCCGTGCCGCTGTCGTCCACGTATCCGAGGACGTGGGAAAGCAGGCTCCCGTTCGGGTACACGCGCACGAAATCCTGCTCGAAGCGGATCGCCTCCGCCGCGTGAACGATGCCGGTTTTCTTCGCGCCCGCGAGCAGTTGGCCGATTTCCGCGGCTTTCAATTCCGGCACGTCTTTTTTCAAAACGATGTAGCGGCAGGGCAGCGATTCGCCGTTTTGTTTCGAGGAAACTTTGCGCGCGAGCTTTTCGCGAATGCTGGCGGCGGACATGCGCAGCGGAGTCGCCAGCAATTCGGCGAGCGCCCCGGAATCCTTTACCAGAGAGGCGTCGGCGACCACGGTCTTCACGGGCTCGCTTTGCGCGAGCGGGATTCCGTTCACGTCCAGAATGTCGCCGCGCCGCGCAAACACCGGCTCGGTGTGGACGTTTTGCCGCGCCGCCTTGGCCTCGTAGTATTTGTGCTCCGTGACTTGCAGATGCACGAGGCGGAAGGAAAACGCGGTGAAGCACGCGGCCAGCGCGCAACACGCGGCGAGTCCGCGCTGATGGACCGAAGAGGTCATGGAGCCTTCCTTTCGTTGGCGACGGAACGCAGATCCGGCTCTTCCACCGCAGGCGTTTTGAGCACGGCGGCAACGCGGTTGATGCGGTCGTCCGGGATGCGGATGTAAAGCGGCTTGAAGTAGCCGGCGTCCCACTTTTCCTGGAGCGCCTTGTGGGACGAGAGCTTGGCGATGTTCACCTGCGTCGCGGCGGTCAGATTGCGCAGGCGTTGCAGTTCCTTTTCAAGTTTGCCCGTTTCGTCCGAGGCGTGGTGGAGCTGATTCTGGCACCAGACGTAGCCCAGCCCGGACGCGAGCAGCATCACGCCCGCGATGAAGCACATGAAGAGCTTGATCGCCGGAAGGGCGTTGACGTGGCGGCGGCGGTTGGCGGGCATGGGACTAGATTTTTTCGACGACGCGCAGCTTCGCGCTGCGGGCGCGGGGATTGGCGCGCTCCTCGGCGGGGCTGGCGATGACGGGCTTGCCGGTGATTTTGCGGAAAATGCAGTCGGGATTCGGACGCGCCGCAGGCCACTCGGGCCGGTCGAGAAATGGCACGCTGCGGCTCTTGAAAAAATCCTTCACGATGCGGTCTTCGAGTGAGTGAAACGTGATGACCGCGAACCGCGCGCCCGGCGCGAGTCGCGCGGCAATTTGCGCGAGACCTTGTTCGAGTACTTCGAGTTCGCGATTCACCGCGATGCGTAGCGCCTGGAAAATGCGCGTCGCCGGATGCGCGCGACCGCGCCGCGGGACGACGGACTCGACGAGTTGCGCGAGCGCGAGCGTGGTCAGGATCGGCTTCACCATCCGCTCGCGCGTGATCCGCGCGGCGATGCGGCGTGCGGCGGGTTCCTCGCCGAATTCGCGGAAGATGCGTTCGAGTTGCTCGCCGCCGAGGCTGTTCACGAGGTCGGCGGCGGTCGTGAGGCCGCCCGTGTCCATCCGCATGTCGAGCGGCCCCTCGCGCATGAAACTGAACCCGCGCTCCGCCGCATCGAGATGCCGCGACGAAACGCCGAGATCGAGCAGCGCGCCGTCAATCTTCGCAATGCCGCGCCCGTCCAGCACTTCGCCCGCTTCTGCAAAGTTGCTGCGCACGGGCTGAAAAAGTTCGCCGAATTCCGCCAACCGCCGCACCGCGTGGGCGAGCGCCTCCGCATCCTGATCGAGCCCGATTACGCGCGCTCCCGCGGTCATCAACGCCGCCGCGTGCCCGCCCCCGCCGATCGTGCCATCGAGAAAAATCCGCCCCGGCGCGGGCGCGAGCCGCTCGACCGTCTCCGCGAGCAAAACAGATTCGTGATATTCGTAACCGCGATTCGGCTCTGGCATTTTTTTGACGCGAAGTTTCAGCCGCAGCGTGCTGCGGCTGCTCCGTGCTCCCTGGATTTTCGGTGGTGCGATCATAGGCCGAGCCCGTCGGCGAAATGGTTGTATTCCGG
>JAYVRQ010000378.1:0-5145 GCA_043776145.1 Chthoniobacteraceae bacterium | reverse complement strand
GAAAGCACCCAGCACCATGCCTCGTCTCCACATTCCCGATTCCGATGAAGACCGCCGGGAGGTTTTCAACAAGACCATCCTCACCGGCCAGCAGGATGCGGCGGCGACTCCGCCGCGGGTGTATCTGAGCGCGGGCCGCGTGCAGGAGGCGATCGAATTTTACAACGATACGAGCGATCCGGTGACGGGCGATCCGGTCACGGGTTTTAACAATCTCGTGAAGCGCCTGACGGCGAAGCGGGCGGCGCGCTCGATCGAAGTCGGGCAGTCGGATGCGGCGGAGGGGGTGCTGGAGACTTATATCCGCGATTTTTGGGAAGGGGTGAAGCGGCGCACTTTCCGGCTGAAGCATCCGGTGTCGGTGCTGGCGTTCTTCGATCTGCCGCAGGATGGCGCGGTGCCGGCGATGAGCAGCCGCGCGGACCGGCGCATCTGGGCGCGCAAGGTGGTCGAGGGCGAGACGGCGATGGTGGCGGCGGGCTTCCCGGCGATGAGTAATCCGACGATGAACGAGGTGCAGCAGAAGCTCTCGGCGGCGGAGACGGAGGAGATGCAAATCACGCCGGCGGATCGCGAAGTGAATGAGGCGCTGGAGGCGGTGCGCGCGCAGCGTCCGCGCGCGAATGAGCTGATCGACGATGTGATCGAGGATCTGCGCTATCACACGCGCAAGCTGCCGGCGGGCACGGCGCGCGACATCATGCGCAGCTATGGCTTGCAGTTTGAATTTTTGGAGGGCGAGGCACCCGATCCGGCCACGCCGCCGCCCACACCGCCGACACCGTAATGAGGGAGCGCGCGGCTGCGTGGTTCGCGGCTTGCTAGCTAGAGCATTGCCTTGCCCTGCCCATGACTCCGCTGCTCACCATCAATCTGCTCCGCGCTCTCTTCGTTGCGTTCACGGCACTGGTCGGCACCATGATCGGGGAGTCCTTCGTGGGGACGGTGTGGGCGGGCGGGGCCATCGGTGCGGCGTTCGGCCTCGCCGTGGTGCTCGGCGACCGGCTCATGCACGGCATTTCCCTGCGCGTCTTTTCCTCCGCCACGGTCGGGCTCTGCGTCGGCATCGTCTTCGCGCGCCTGCTGCTCGCATCGCGGATTCTCGCCCGCGCCTCCGACGACACGCAATGGCTCTTCAGTCTCATCGCCTACGCCACGTTCGGGTACTTCGGCATGATGCTCGCCATCCGCAGCAATCGCGACGAATTCGCGCTCATCATTCCCTACATCCGCTTCCGCCGCTCGACCGTGCAGGATGCGCCGGTCGTCGTCGATTCCAGCGTCATCATCGAAGGCCGCCTCGCCGACGTGTGCGCCACCGGCTTTCTCAGCAGCTCGCTCATCGTGCCGCGCTTCGTCCTCGATGAATTGCAGCGCCTCGCCGACTCCGGCGACCCGCTCAAACGCGAACGCGGACGCAGCGCGCTCGACCGCCTCCAGCGGATGCAGCGCGATCCCGCGATGTCCATCACCATCCACGAATCGCCGCCCGAGCCCGGCGCCCCCGTCGATGCGCAGCTCGCCGCGCTCGCCAAATTCCTCGACGCGCGCCTGCTCACCAACGACAGCGGCCTCGCCTCCATCGCGCGCCTGCAAGGCATCACCGTCCTCAATCTCTACGACCTCGCCCGCACGCTGCGCCCCGTCGTCGAGCCCGGCAGGCAGCTCGATCTTCCGCTTGTGAAAGAAGGCCGCGACGCGCACCAGGCCGTCGGCTATCTCGGCGACGGCACGATGATCGTCGTGAACCACGCCCGCTCCCATCTTGGAAAAACGATGCCTGTCGTCATCGCCAGCGCGCTGCAAACCGCCGCGGGCCGGCTCTACTTCGCGGAACTCAGGTAACGCTCCCACTCCGGCGGCAGTGGCGCGCGTTCCACGTCATCCGCGATGCGTCCCTCGAAGGCCGGATCGAACTGCGTGCTCGTGCCATAAACCATGATCGCATCCACCGAGCCCTCGACACGCAGCGCGTGCGCCACGCCGGCCGGAATCACCACGCCCGCGTTGCTGGCCCCGCGCGTGTCGTCGCCCTCGATGATGAAACGCATCACGCGCCGCGGCAGCCCCGCGCGCTCATCCGCGAGCAGCATCTCCACGTTTCCCTGCACAAAAAACATCGCGTCCCACTGCTCGCGCGCATACGGGCGCAGCGCGAAGTTTTCCGGCTCCTCGATGAAGAGTTTTCGGAACCACGCCTCCGCCGTCGCGCCCTCCGGCAAGTGTGGCGGGTGAATGTGAAAACCCTTCGCCGTGTTCGCGAACATGCGCGCCGTCGCCCACTGCTTCGGCCACAGCCCGACCGCCGCGAGCGCGCCATCGTCCTGCCGCGCAAACTCCCCGAAAAATCCGCGATGCCGTTGCGGAAAAATCCGCCGCCCAAAAATCTCGACGCCCGGAATCCAAGCATCCATCAGCTTCGCGCGCCCGGTGGCGATCAGTTCGCCCGCTTCCACGCCGGAAGTTGCGAGCCGCTCTGCAAGCGAACCGGCTGAGTAATTCCGCTGCGTGAGCAGCGCGCGCGCAGCGGGTTTGAGACATTGCCATTGGTCGGACATGGCGCGGAAATTATCCGGCCAACCCGCCGAACCAAGCGGAATTGCGAGCCCGCTCAGGCCTTCGCCGCCAGTTTCATCAGCCGCAGTTTGGAATCGTGATGCGTCGTCACGATCTGGATGCCGTCGGGATGCACGCTCATCCCGCGCGCCGAGTTCGGCAGCGGGAAAACGTGGAACGGTTTGTCTTCGCCCTCGTTCCAAAAAAGCAGCGCGCCTTTTCCCCCACCAATCGCGGCGACGAGGAAACCCTGCGCGTGGTAGTGCAGCGCCCAGATGCGTTCGTTTTTGTCGGTGTCGGTGAGATGCTGCCGCACCATTTTCGCTGTCTCCCACTCGAAGCGCAGCGCCGTCGGCTCCTGCACATTGCCGAGCGGATTCGTCCCTTTGTGCAGGCCTCCAGCCACGAGCCATTTCGCATCCGGGCTCAGCGCGAGCGCGCGCACGCCACCGTAGTGAACCTGCTGCCCGCCTTCATAAACATGCAGCGCCGCCGCATCGAACGTCCGCACCAGCGCGCCGTCCGCGATGTTCCACTGGCGGATTTTTCCATCGAGATCGCCGGCGAGGAGCCACTGGCCGTTCGGGTGAAAGAGCAGGCTGTAGATGTCGCGCTCAGCTCCCGGAAATTCGCGCACCTTCGCGCCATCGCCGACATTCCACAGCCGCACGACGCGATCGTTGCCCCCGCTCGCGAGCAAGGCTCCATCAGGGCTCAGCGCCACCGCGCGAATCCACCCGTCGTGCGCGCGCACCTTCCGAACCGGCTCCGGCGCATCCGCGGTGGCGGGCCACCAGATGAGTTGATCGTCCCCGCCCGCGCTGATGAGCGTCTGCCCGTCCGCCGTGATCGCGAGATCGAACATCCACGAATCGTGCGCGGCAAACGCGATCCGTTTTTTTGGATCGGCGAGTTCCCAACGATAGATCGACCGATTCTCCGCCGTCGCGAAAACGAAGTTCCCCGTCGGATCGAACCGGCACGCCATCAACGGAGCTTCGGCGGCGAACTCGCCCGCGATGTGCGCCAGCTTTGGATCGGCGGGCATTACGTCAGCAATTCGTCGATCGGCTCGCACGCTGGATCAGCGAGCAGCATCTTCTGCCCCGCGGCCTCAAAAGAGCCCGTGCTCTTCACATCCAGTGCGTTGAGATACGTGTGGAAAAGATGCCCGCCATCGACCTGCCGCTCCGTCACCTCGGTGCCCGTCGCATTCGTCGCGCCGATGAGCGCGCCGGGATGAATGCGCGCGCCACCGAGGCAGATCGACCACGATTTGCTCCAGTGATCGCGTCCGTAAAGTTGGTTGATGCCCGGCGTCCGCCCAAACTCTGAAAGCACGACGATCAGCGTGTGCTGCAACAGTCCGCGATCAGCGAGATCGGCCACGAGCGTCGCAAACGGTCCGTCGAATTCGCCGACCTGCTCGAAGTGAAAATTGAAGTTCTCGCAATGCGTGTCGTAGTTCGCGTGCGTGACGCGGACATACGTGATGCCCTGCTCGATCAGCCGCCGCGCGAGCAGACAGTGCCTCCCGAAATCGTGCGAGCCGTAGCGTTCCTGATCCTTCGCATCCTCTTTCGTAATGTCGAAAATCTCGCGCTGCTTCATCAGCTCGAGCCCCTGCTCGTAGCTCTGCGTGTAAGCATCCGTCTGCGCCGTGCGTCGGCGCAGGGCAAAGCGATCGTTCACTTTTCGGCGGATGTCGTTCGCGCAAATCGAAGCCTCCTCGATCAAGCCCTGTGGCCGCTCCGAGAACTGCGGCGGCTTCCCGCCACCGAGCACCACGCTCCCGTATTTCGGCCCGAGATACGCCGAGTCCGCATTGCGCCCGCCACCGCCGCCGGGCGACACGACGATGTGCCCCGGCAGTGCGCTAGCCCCGCTGCGATCGAGCGCCTTCGCCACGACCGCACCGATCACCGGATACTCCTGCGCGGGCGATTTCCGCCGCCCCGTGTCCATGATGTAAGCGCCCTTGCCGTGGTCGTCCTCGTGCGTGTTGATGCTGCGGATGAGCGCGAGATGGTGCATCACTTTCGCCGTCTTCGGCAGCAGTTCGGAAATGTGCAGCCCCGGCACCGAAGTCGGAATCGCGCGGAACGGTCCGCCCGTCGCCGCGCCCGGTTTTGGATCCCAGCTTTCGAGTTGCGAAAGCCCGCCCGCCATGTTGATGACGATCATCCGTTTCTGCTGCCGCGTCATTTCCGCGGCCATCGCGGGTGATGTAAAAATGCCGAACCCCGGCATGACCGCCGCCGCGCCCGCGCCCGCGAGCGTGGTGAAAAAGCGGCGTCGGCTCAGGACGTGTTCGGCAGTGGAGCAGGAGTAGTCGCAGGGTTTCATAGGCTGGGTTTTTAGTGAGAAAAGCGGAACTCGACCGACGTGATGAGCGCCCAGGCGTAATCGGTCAGCGCCTCGGTTTTTTTCTCCGGCGGACGAGCGGCGAGGGTCGCGGCGAGTTCGGCGACCTCGGCATCGGCGGGCATCCGCGTGAGCGTCGAGAGATACAACTCCTCCGCCATCGCCTTCGGTTCGGGAATCGCGGCGGCGCGATTGGCAAGGTTTGCGGCCCACGGACGGAGCACG
>JAYVRQ010000377.1:0-5160 GCA_043776145.1 Chthoniobacteraceae bacterium | reverse complement strand
AATTTTCGCCGCGAAGACATCTACATCGCGAATGTCCTCAAATGCCGCCCCGACATGCCCGCGGGCGAATCCGGCAATCGCAAACCGACGACCGGCGAAATGGAAACGTGCCTCCCGTATTTGCGCACGCAAATCGAAATCATCCGCCCGCGCGCCCTCGTCGCCCTCGGCGCGACCGCGATGCTCGGCCTCACCGGCGACACCTCGCCGATGGGCAAACTGCGCGGACGCTGGCACGAGTTCGACGGCATCCCGCTGATGGCCACGTATCACCCCGCCTATCTGCTGCGAAACCAGTCGCTCACCGAAAAGCGCAAAGTCTGGGAGGACATGCTCATGGTGCTCGAACGCCTCGGCCAGCCGATCACGGAAAAGCAGCGCGGCTTTTTCCTTTCGCGAAATTAGTCCCCGCGCTCTCGTCCTCAGCGTGAGTGCGGAGTTGCGGAGGGCGGGGCCGTTGCGGCAAGGTGCGCGCTCACCCTTCCACCAACACCACACTTTCAAAATCTATGGGACGCCAATGGCTCCAGGCTAAACGCGAAGTCGCCGGTCTTAAAAAAGGCCAGATGGTCGGCAAACTTGTCAAAGAAATCATGGTCGCCGCCAAGCTCGGCGGACCCGAGCCGGATGGGAATGCGCGCCTTTTTGCCGCGATCGAAAAAGCGCGCCGCGCCTCCGTGACGCGCGATGTGATCGAGCGTGCGACCAAGAAGGGCGCAGGGATTGGCGACGACAAGCTCGTGCTGGAGCACGTCGTTTTCGAGGGCTATGCGCCGCACAAAGTCGCGGTCATCGTCGAGGTGATGACGGACAACAACAACCGCACCGCGCCGGAGATGCGCCTGCTTTTCAAAAAGGCGCAGCTCGGCACGCCGGGGAGCAATAAGTTTCTGTTCGATCACGTCGGCCTCGTCGAAGCGCATCATCCCGACGCCGCGATCGATCTTGAAGGCGCGGCCATCGAGGCGGGTGCGAACGAAGTCGAGCCGCTGACGCACGCGCAGAACGACGACATCCCCGAGGGCGTCGCCGGCGGGCGCTTCATCACCGAGCGCACGGCCACGGCGGCGGTTTCCAAATGGCTCGCGCAAAACGGCTGGACTCTCGTGACGAGCGAACTCGGCTACGTGCCGAAACAATGCCCCGCGCTCAGCGATGAGCAGCAGCAGGAAGTCGGCGAGTTTTTGCAAAGCCTCGAGGACAACGACGACGTGCATCGCGTCTGGGCGGCACTGAAGTAGCGCGGGCTTTCCGCAATTCGTGGTCGGCTGACGGCACAGTCTGAAAAGATCGTGTCACCTTGATTCCAAAATTTCTACAGCCGTTCCGCTTGCCGTGCTCTTTTTCACCTGCACGACATGTTCGATCTTTCCATCAAATGCGTCGTCGTGCGAGACAAGCAGCAGTTGATCGAAGTCGCTGATCTTCTGCACTTCCACAATCGCATCCGCGAGCTTTTCGCGGCTGTCCGCATCGACGCCATAGGTCGGTTCATCGAAGAGGCAGAAGCGCAGCGTGCTGAATTCCCCGATCATCGCCAGCGTCATCGCCAGCGCGAGTTTTGTCTGCTCCCCGCCCGAGAGCATCGCAAAGCGCCGCTCGCCCGGTTCGATGCGCAGGCTGTAGCGCTCGGCGCTCCAGATGAGTTCAAACGGGTCGTGATTGATGCGATTAAAAATCTGCTGCGCCTGCGCGGCGATGCGATGGCAGATGTGCTGCGCGACTTGCGGCGCGGCGTTTTTCAAAATGGTGCGCGCCTTTTCGGTCAGGGCGATCGAGGCGTTTAAGCGCGCGATTTCGAGATCGAGCGCAGCCTTGTCCTGCTGGGCGGCGGCGAGTTCGCCGACGCGCTTTTGCTCGCGGTCGAGTTCCACTTTCACGCCGGCGAGTTCGGCGATGCAAGTCGCGGCTGTGGCCGCGGCCTCCTGCAAATCGCGGCGGGCGGCGGCGAGCGTGTTCGGGTCGAAATTCTTGCGCGCCGCCGCCAGCGTCGTTTCGGCATCGGTCACATTTTTCTCCAATGCATCGAGAGCGGACTTCGCCTCGATCAGCGCCTGCTCGCGCGCGGCGAAATCATCCGCTTTCGCCTTTTCGGAGAGGAAGGTGCGATGGCCTGCCGCGTTGGTTTCCTTCGTAGTTTGCAGGCCGCGCGACTCGGCATCGAGATCACCAAATGCGCTGATCGTGTCTTGCCGCCGCCCGACCGCAGTCTTCCCGGCAGCGGCGCTCGCCGTTCGTTGTTCCGCAGTCGCGTGCTCGCGGGCTGCGCGTTCGCCGAGTTCGCCGATTTCTTTCGAGAGAGCGTCGAGCGCCCTGGCTTCCGCGTCGAGTTGCGCGCGTTTCGTCGTCACGTTACGCATGGCCGTCTGGCGACTTTTCAAATCCGCCCGAGCGGAGTCGAGTTGCTGACGAAGTGGCGGAAGTGCGCGCTCAAATTCGCTGAGATCGGCCTGCACTTTCGCCGCATCGAACTGGCGGCAAGACTCCTTCAGAAACGGACACACGCCTCCCGCGATCTGCGCAAGCTGGCCCGAGAGCGTCTTCCGCTGCTGCTCGGTTTCGGTAAGCCGGGCCGCGATGTCCTCCACGCGTTTGGCTGATTCGCTTTCCAAATCCGCCGCACGATCTTTCGCGATGGCATCCCGATCTTTCGCAAGCTGAGCGCGACGTTTTTCAACCACAGTCGCTTTCGCATTCGCATCATTGCCAAACTCGACCGCACGCCGTTTTGCACCCGCCGCCTGCTCCTCAAATTGAGCCAGTGTCCGCTGCTGTCCGGCCAGTTCCTCGCGGATTTTTGCGCGCTGCTCCTGCCGTTGCTGGAGCAGTTTCGCAGACTCATCCGCCGCGACATATGCATCATGCGCCGCCTTTGTTTTCGCGACGATCTCCACCGCGTCCCGCGATTCGCGCACGCGCTGCGCCGCAGTGTCGTGACGGTGTTTCGCCAGATCGCGGCGACCCGAGAATTCGTCGCGCGCCCGCTCCGCTTCGCGGTGCGTTTTTTCCCTGGCCTCATGCCCCGCCACGAGCACTGCGGTTGCGTCTTTCCGCTCTTGAGCCGCCTTTGCTTTTTCGCCGAGCGTTTCCAACTGCCGCATCGCCGCCTCCACCTTCGCCGGGCTTTCCGCGCGTTCGCGGATGCGCTCGGCGATCGTCGCGCGCTTCGTTTCTTCGGCGCGACGAAGTTGCTCAAACTCCTCGACCACCGGTTTCAGACGCTCAAAACATTGGCGGAAAATCTCCACGTCGAGCAACGGCTCGAAATGTTTTTTTGCCTCGCTCGGAGTCGAATCGAACGGCATCGTCAGTCGCCCCTGCTTCACGCCGAGCAGTTTCGCAAATAGCTCCGCGAGCCGCGCACGATCACCGACGCCAGCGACGCGGCAGAGAAAAGACTCCACTTCCGCGTCGCCCTCAGCGGCGATGCTCCCGTCGCTGAGCTGCACGACTTTCGCGCGACGGCGGCTCTGCAATCCGAGCCCGCGTTCGAGCCGATACGTTTCGCCCTCGTGAGTGAACGTGACGTCGATCTCGCCCGCCTGTTTTCCGGTGCGCAGGAGATAAGTCGCCACCTTGAAGTTTTCCTCGAAAACCGGGTCCGCGAAAAAAAGCGCGTAGCCGAGGCTCTCGATCAGCGTGCTTTTGCCGTGGCCGTTGCGCCCGGCGATGCGATTGATGCCGGGCTCGAAAGCGATCGTGATCCCATTGCCGTCCGGACCCTCGCCGTACGACTTGATGTTTTGCAGGCGAATCGAGCGGACGATCATTCCGTGGCGACTCCTTCCTTTTCCGCAAGCGCGACGCGCACTTTGTCCACGAGCGCGCTGGTGCGGATCGTCTCGGCGAGTTCCTGCGGCGAGCGACCGTGATGCACGCCTTCTTTCAGCTCGTGGAAAAGATCCGCGGCAACTTCCTGCTCACCATCGAGTCCCCACAAATGCTCGCTCGCGATGAGACTCCGCAACGCCGCGCGTTCGAGCGATTCACGCGAGATTGTTTCTCCGCCGACAGATCCCGCAAGCGTCGCATCGCCGAGATTGATTCCTGCCGGATTGATCGACACTGCCGCCGCACCCGTCGCCTGCTCGAGGTGGAGGCTCACGGATTCTGCATCAAACGCCACGCGATCGAGATTGATGCGCCCGACGAGCCTCAACTCAATCGCCGCGCCTGCGGGCAATCCGTTCGCGGCAATCAGTTTCACTGCCGCCTTTTCCAGCGCCGCCGTGCCATCCTTGAGCTTGTTGCCAAAAGGCGTGCAATCGAGATCGAGGTGCGCGCACGGACGGCGCGGATTACTCCCGATTGCCACATGTGCGGGCTCACCCGGCGCGAGTTCGATCCACGCAAAACCGCGCGGCACCGCGGCACCGCTTCGATCATGATCGTAAGCCGCTTCGCGCAGCTCGCAGTTTTCCGGCGAGCCGGGATTGCACGCCCAGCCGCCGTGCAGCATCGGCTTGTGAATGTGGCCGAGCGCCAGATAGCGGACGCGCTCCCGAATGCCGCGCAAGTCGTCCGTGGAAAAGCCGCCGCCTTCGCCGACGAAATAATCCGGCCCCGCGTGCAGGAGCATCACATGATCGCGCCCCGGTTCGAGGCGTTCGAGGATTTGCCGGACCTTGTGCGGCGTCGCCGCGCCGAGATAGCCCGCGCCGACGAAACGCAGACCGCCGAGATCGAGGCACGCTCCGTCGAGGATCGCGCCGCCCGCATCGAAGCGCGGCTTGAGCAAGCGCAGCAGGCCGTCGTCGGCGAGGAAGTCGAGCCACGTCGCGGCGAAAGAATGCAGGAAGGCGCGGTCGTGATTTCCTTCGATCGCGATGACGGGAACCGCCGCGTCGCGCAGCCGCTGGAGCGTCGTCTGCGCCTGCCGCAAGTGATGCGGCTCGACCTGCGGCCGGTCGAAGAGATCGCCCGCCAGCAAGAAGGCATCGGCCTTCCCGGTGATCGCCTCCCCCGCGAGCCACGCAAAGGCGTCCGCGAAATCCGAATCCGGGAGGCGTCCGTCGAGGCGGCGGCGGCCGAGGTGGATGTCGGCGCAGTGAAAGAGTTTCATGCGTCCGCTTTCGTGAAAAGCAGCCGCAGACTGTTCAGTACGACGACGAGCGTGCTGCCTTCGTGGCCGAAGACGCCGACGGTGAGCGGGATTTTTTC
>JAYVRQ010000376.1:0-5164 GCA_043776145.1 Chthoniobacteraceae bacterium | reverse complement strand
TTCCCGGGCCGCAACGACACGCTCGCGCAAATCAGTGCGGGAGGTTCGCCTCGGTCAACTCGACCTCATGTCGCGACAGCTTAAATAGAAAATACTCTGACTGCTCGCTGTCACCGTTGCGGCATCCTTTCGCGCTCGCAGACGCTGCCGGTGTCTTTGTCGAATGCGCGATCATTTCGCTGACGTGGAATTCGCGGTCAGGATAGCGCAGCAGCAGGGCGAGGCATTGCAGGCCGCGGGTGGTTTTCAAAAGCGCGCGATGGCCGTGGTAGGCGATGGTCCAGTAGTCGTCTTGTTTTAGAAACAGGGACTCTTCCTCCAGCCAGTGCTCGGGCCAGTCCGCGAGGCAGTCGCGCACGCTCGCGAGCAATGCCTCGGCGAGTCGCGCGTTGTCCGGCACATCGCCGACGACGGTGCCGATGAGGCGCACGATGTCACCGGGAATGTTCCGCTGCGCGCACCAGCGGCCCTTTTCCAAGAGCAGCATCGCACGTGCGACGGCGTGGATGCGCGTGAGGCCGGGATGCCACGGATCGAGCTGCACGCGATCCTCTTCGCACCGGGCGTGCCGCCGGATGAACTCGGTGAGGCGGAGGTTTTGCGCGGCGTCGCGTTCGGCGCGCACCCAGTCCCCGAGCCGAATGAGCAGGAGCAGGCGGTGATGGGTTTCGACGCCTTCGTGAATGAGCCGGGCGCAATCTTCGGCGCTGAGGTCACCGTCTTTCGCCACGGCGATGCGGGCCTGGTGAAAGGCGAGCGCAGACCATCGGGGCGGCCATCCATTTCGTATTGCTGCAAGCCCATCGGCTCGCGCACGAGGATGATCTCGCGCCCATCGGCCCCGCGCGCGGTGCGAACATTCTCCGCCGCATCCGCTCTGCGGTGGGGCGCAGATAGGGCCAGCTTTCAAGGCATCTCCGCAAATCCACGGTTTTCACGCGCGCGCTGTGTCAGAATGCGGGTGGGATGGCAATCGAACGATTTTCCTACCCGTGACACACACGATCCGTACGCGGGAGCCCAAATTTTCCCATGCGTGTGGTTCAAAGTTGCAGCCAGGGCGCGAGGCTCGCTTTTACCGCGTCGGTGAAGGTCACGCCGAACTCGGGGCCGGGCGTCATGCGCAGTCGCGTGCCGTCCTCGCCAACGAAGACGAATTCCACGCGGCGCTCGCCGGGGCTGGCGGCGAGGGCTTTGCGGACGAAAAGCAGATCGGCCTCGGTCGTGTGGCGGCGGTCGAATTTGAGGACGATGGAGCCGGCGGCCGGCGCGGGCTTTTTGATCGCGCGGATTTCGTTCGCAGTGACGCGCGGGCCTTCTTCGCGCAGGTCGAGGCGGCCGGTGATGCTGACCACGCCGCCCATTTCGAGGAGCGCGACTGATTTTGTGAACGTCTCGTTCCAGATCATCACTTCGAGCTGGTCGCCGAGGTCTTCGAGCACCACGACGGCGAAGGGCTTCGAGTCCTTTTTCGTGAACTTCCTTTCCACGCTGGTTAGCGCGCCCGCGATCGTCACCGTTTCCTTGTCCGTGCGCGACGTGAGCTGGGCGATGGGCGTGATTTTTTTGTCGGCGAGCGCGCTGCGGTATTCATCCAGCGGATGCCCGGTGACGTAGAAGCCGAGCAGTTCTTTTTCAAACGCGAGCTTCTCCGTGTGGCTCCACGGCGGCACTTTTGGCGCGGCGCGTTTCGCGGTCCGCGGCGCGGCGGCGGTGAAGTCGTCGAACATCGAAGTCTGGCCGGAGGCGCGGTCGCGATGGGCGCTGGCGGCGGCGGCCATCGCGGCGTCGATCTCGGAAAACAACTGCGCGCGCTCGATTTCGAGGAAGTCGAACGCGCCGCATTTCACGAGGCACTCGATGGCCTTCTTGGCGATCTTCTTGGAATCCACGCGTGCGCAAAAATCTTCGAGCGACTTGAATTCCCCACCGCGCGCTCGATCCGCAATCGCCGCCTCCATCGCGACTTCGCCGACGTTCTTGATCGCCGCGAGTCCGTAGCGGATCGAGCCAATGCGAACGCGCTCCGCTGCTTCGTTGAACGTTGAGCGTTGAACGTTGGACGTTGAACGTTCAGCCGGCGCAGGCAAATCCTCGAAACGGATACTGGCCTCCTCGACAACCTCTTCCGGCTCCGTGCCCACCTTCGCGCGCCGCGCCGCCTTCGCCGCCGCGATCCCTTCCGCGCTCACATCCTCGGGCGAAAATTTCAGCCCCGATTTGTTCACATCCGGCGCGAGAATGCGGATGCCCATCCGCTCGCACTCGCCCACGAAAATGCTGATCTTGTCCGTGTTGGAAATCTCGTTGCTCATCACTGCGGCCATGAATTCCACCGGATAGTTCGCCTTCAAAAACGCCGTCTGATAGCTGATCCACGCATACGCGGCGGAGTGCGAACGGTTGAAGCCGTAGCCCGCAAACTTGTCGAGCAAGTCGAAAATTTCGTTCGCCTTGTCGGGATGGATGTCGTGCAGGTTGACCGCGCCATCGACGAATTTTTCGCGTTCCTTCGCCATCTTCTCCTTGTCCTTTTTTCCCATCGCGCGGCGCAGCAAATCCGCGCCGCCGAGCGTGTACCCCGCGAGCACCTGCGCGGCCTGCATCACCTGCTCTTGATAGACAAAAATCCCGTACGTCTCCGAGCAGACCTGCTCCAGCAGCGGGTGCAGATACTTCACTTTCTGCGTCCCCTTTTTCCGCTTCACATAATCCGGGATGAGGTCCATCGGGCCGGGCCGGTAGAGCGCGATGAGCGCGTTGAGATCCTCGATGTCGCGGATGTCGAACTGCTTCGCCCAGCCCGTCATGCCGCCGGATTCGAGTTGGAAAATCGCGATCGTCTCGCCCTTGTTCAGCAGATCGAACGTCGCCTCGTCTTCGAGCGGGATGGTGTCGATGTCGAAATCCGGCGTGTGCTTGTGGATGAGCACGACCGCATCGGTGATGACCGTCAGCGTTTTCAGTCCGAGAAAATCGCACTTCAACATGCCGACATCGCCGAGCGGCCCCATCGCGTATTGCGAGACGATCGAGCCGTCGTTCGCGCGCGTGAGCGGGATGTATTCGGAAAGATCGCGATCACTGATGACCACGCCCGCCGCGTGGACGCCGACGTTTCGCGTCAGTCCTTCGAGCTTCACCGCCACATCCCAAAGCGCCGCCGTCGCAGGCTCGCTCTCGACCGCTTTTTTCAACTCAGGATTTTTGTCGATCGCCCCGGCGACGTGCCCCTTCTCCCCCGTCTCCTTGTTCTTTTTGTCGAACCCCGCGAGCGTGATTCCGAGTTCGACCGGGATCATTTTCGCCACGCGATCCGCGTCGCCGTAGCTCCAACCCATCACGCGCGCCACATCGCGGATGACCGACTTCGCGCCGAGCGTGCCGAACGTGATGATCTGCGACACCGCGCGCTCGCCGTATTTTTGCCGCACGTAGTCGATCACTTCACCGCGCCGGTTCACGCAAAAATCCACGTCGATGTCCGGCGGCGACACGCGCTCGGGATTCAGGAATCGCTCGAAGAGCAGCTTGAATTTCAGCGGGTCGATGTCCGTGATGCCCATCGCATAGGCGACCATCGAGCCCGCCGCCGAGCCGCGTCCGGGGCCGACGGGAATGCCGTGCTCGCGCGCCCAGTGGATGAAATCCCAGACGATGAGGAAGTAGTTCACGAAGCCCTGCGCCTCCAGCACCGCGATCTCCAGCGCGTAGCGTTTCTGGATTTCCTCGCTGTCCACGCGCGCGCCGTACCGTCTGCGCAGCCCGGCCTCCGTGATCTCGCGCAGATAGTCGTTCTGCGTCTTGCCTTCCGGCGGCGTGTAGTGCGGATACTTCGGCGTCGTATCGAGCGTGAGGCCGCAGCGTTCGGCGATGGCGAGCGTGTTGTCGCAGGCATCGGGATGCTCCGCAAAAAGCGCGCGCATCTCCGCCGGCGATTTGAAGTAAAGCTCCGGCACGTAACGCAGCCGCCGCTCGTCCGTGATGTTCGCGCCCGTCCCGATGCAGATGAGCGCATCGTGGGCCGCGTGATCTTCGCGCCGGAGAAAATGCGCGTCGTTCGCGGCGACGAGCCCGAGCCCGAGATCCTTTGCCAGCCGGGGCATCACCGCATTCACCTTCCGCTGCGCCTCGATGCCGTGGTCGTGCATTTCGAGGAAAAAATTCTCCCGCCCCAAAATCTCGCGGTACATTCCCGCGATCTTTGTCGCCTTCGCGAAATCGTCGTCCTGATGAATCGCCAGCGCGACTTCCCCCTTCAAACACGCGCTCATCCCGATCAGCCCGCGTGCATGTTTCGCCAGATGCTCATGGTCGATGCGCGGCTTGTAATACATCCCGTCGAGATGCGCGATGGACACGAGCTTCACAAGATTGCGATACCCTTCGTCATTCTCCGCGAGCAGCGTGAAGTGGAACGACGAATCCCGCTGCGTCATCCCCTTTTTGTCGAACAACGACCCCGGCGCCATATACACCTCGCACCCCACGATCGGCTTCACCCCGGTCTTCGCGCCCTCCTCGATCCAATCCACCGCGCCGAAAAGATTCCCATGATCCGTCATCCCCACCGCGGGCATCCCGAACTTTTTCGCCATCTGAAACACCTCGGGAATCCGATTCGCCCCATCAAGCGTCGAGTATTCCGTATGCAGGTGAAGGTGGACGAACGAATCGGGCATGGTGAAGTGGCGAAATGATACGCGCGCAGTCGCCGCTGCGAAGACCGAAAATAACTTTCACAGACTATCGCTTTCCAAGGGCGGCAGAATCTTTTAACGTCAGCATATTGTGAGTGTGACCGCCAAAAAAACACGTCAGTCGATGGGCAGATCAACGATCCCGCGCGGGAAAAAAACGCCTGCGAAGTTTTGGATTCGGCCAGCCAATCGGGAATTGAACCGCACCGGCGATTTCATCCTGGCGAAGCTCTCCGGTCTTCGCAAAGACGCCCCGAGCCGTGCCAGTGCTGATTGACACGGGCGCGGCCGAATTGCTGCGGCGGCGTCACCGTCAGGTGGAAACACTCGTCATTCGTCATTACCCGCCGCTGCTTTGCCGCCATGTCGTCGGCGAGTTTTTGTATGGTCAGGTTTTGGCCGGGGTCCGGCCCGATGCCTTGCTCGAAGCTCAGGAATACCTCGCCAGCTTCGAGTGCCTGAAT
>JAYVRQ010000375.1:0-5166 GCA_043776145.1 Chthoniobacteraceae bacterium | reverse complement strand
GCACCGGCAGCGGCTGCTGCTCCGTCGGAAGTTCCTGCGCCATGTGAAAGCCGGGCGCGAGCGCCATCATCGTGTGAAAGCCGACGTAATCCTCGCCGCCGAAAGTCCGCGCATTGGCGAGCGCGCCCGCCGCGACGAGCTGCCGCAGTTCCACGCCGCCCCGCAATTTCTCCACGAGCACCGGCACGAGTTTCTTCGCGGGCGTCTCCTGCATGAGACGCACGAGCGGTTCGAGCGCGCCGAATTCGAGGCGCGTTTCCCCGGCGTGTGCGGTGGCGAGACCCAGCTCGGAAGCCAGTCCGCAGCCGATGGTGGCGGTAATCATTCCGCGTCCGACATCGGCCAAGAACTCGCGTCGGGATTGGGGGTGGTTCAGCATTTTCATGAGCGTGATCTCCGGTGAAGGGTTGGAGCACGATCTGTCGCGAAAGGCAGAAGGGCGTTAGTGGGATAAGACCCGACAGTGCGCGTGACAATTAGAATCATTGGGAGCACACGCCCGGCTGGCTTTGCGCTTGCGGGCGCGGAGGCGATGGCGAACATCCCAACCCAGCGATGACTGAACACGACGACGAAGAAGATGTGGAAGACGCAAGCCTCGGGGACAGCGATGAACTCGTGGACCGGGGACGCGCCATCGAATTTACCCCGGCGGATTATTTCGCGCGGCAGGAACTCAGCGATATTTTTCCGCGTCCCGGCGCATTCGAGATCGACCTCGGCAGCGGCGAGGGCGCGTTCCTTCTCGCGATGGCGAAGCGGCATCCCGAGCGCAATTTTCTCGGCGTCGAGCGGCTGCTCGGGCGCGTGCGAAAAGTCTGCCGCGCCATCGCGCGTGCGGATCTCGACAATGCGCGCATCGTCCGCATCGAGACGGCGTATGCGCTGCGTTATCTGCTGCCGCTCGGCACGGTGTCGGTCGCGCATGTCGGCTTTCCCGATCCGTGGCCGAAGCGGTACCACCAGCGCCGGCGCTTGATTCAGGATGGGTTCATGGAGGCGCTGCACGGCATTGTCGTGGACGGCGGCGAACTCCGCGTGAAGACGGATGACGAGCCGTATTTCCAATGGATGGAAAGAGTCTTCGAGCGCGCGAAAGGCTGGCAGCGCGTGGAGTGGATCGAGGAGCCGGATTACCCAGTCACGGATTTCGAGCGGCGCTTCACCGCGCAGGGCCTGCCGATCTACCGCGCGCGGCTGCTGAAGGTCTGAGCGTTCACGAAGCCACAGACATCGAATTCGTCGTCGCGAATTTTCACCTGCGCCGCACCGCACTGATCCTGGCGGAAAACGGCGACGCCTTTCGCGGTCGCGCGCCGCGCCCAATCGTCGAGCGCCTGCGCGGGTGCGCCAAGGCCGGGCGCGGAGCAGACGATGGCGGCGGGCTGGATGCGCGCGATGAATTCCAGCGTGCCCGAAAAATCTTTGAAATGCTGGCCCTTCACGAGCACATCGGCGCGCAGGTCGGGCTCGTTTTGCAAGAGCCACTGCTCGGTCGCGAAACCAGTGTCGGACATGAAGAGCACGCGCCTTCCCGCGCATTCGACGCGGACGACGAGCGCCTTGTCATCCGCCGCGCTGCGAACGAGGCCGGGCGGCGGGAAGAGCACGCGCAGCGTCGCGCCGGGTGACAGCGCGATCACGTCGCCACGCCGCAGAATCCTTTTGCCAAGCGGCTTCGCGGCGATGGCCTCGTGCAGCGAATGGCGCGCGGCGGAGCGATCCTTGAGCGGTGAATCCGCGATGACGCGGGGTGCGAAATCATGCACCACATCGACCGCCGCGCCGATGTGCCGGGCGTCGCCGTGGGTGAGCAGGAGTCCGTCGAGACGGTTCACGCCGCGCGAACGCAGATACGGAAGGATCGTGCGAGGGTAATCCGCGACGTGGCCGCAATCGAGCAGCCAGTCGCGACCGCCCGCGCGCAGATGCGTCGCGCCGCCTTCATCGAGATCGAAGACCGTGAACTCGCACGCGGGCGCGCTGGCGAGACGCGGAAGCTCGACATACACATGGCCTCCCGGCGCGAGTGCGAAAAGGCGCACGACCCAAAGCAGCGCCTTCGCGCAGAGCCAGTTCGCATTGTTAAACCAAACCGCTCCCGTCGCCCAAACCGGCGCGACGAGCAGCGCACCCACGCCGAGCGCGAGCACCACGAACGCCAGCGGGACGGCGAGCAGGTTCGCGAGGATTCCGGCGGGTGAAAAAAGGTGGAAGTAGCCCGCCGTGAAAATCAGCGAGCCGACCCACGCGGAAAGCGTGACGCCAATCGCGCCGGCCACGAGCGACCAACTCCACGCGACGCTTTTCTGCCGCCAGTTCCAAAGCGGACGCGGGAGGAAAACGTCGGGTTTTCCGAGTGGCTCGCAGCGATTTTGAATGCGCCGCGCGAGCCAGACGATCGTGAAAACGAGCACGAAGGAAAACTGGAAGCCAGGGATGAAAAGTTGGTTCGTGTCCCAAGCGAGAATGCCGAGCCCGGCGGCGGCGAGGCTGTTGTACACGACGCCGGGCCGGTCGAAGAGAATCGCGATCAGGACGAGCGCGCCCATGATCGTGGCGCGCACGCAACTCGCGCTCAGGCCGGTGGCGAGCGCGTAGCCGCAGAGCATCGGGACGATGAACACCACCGACATTTTTCTTCCGATGCGCAGCGGCTTCAGGATGTACCACGCGATGGTCGCAAGCATCGCCACGTTCAGCCCGCTGACCGCGAAAAGATGGAGCGTCCCCGTGCGTTGAAACATTTCTTTTTCAGCCGCGGGCGTCTGGCCTTGAAGCCCGAGGATCATGCTTTCGATCAGCGCGGAAATTTCCGGCGCGTCGGCGAGATCGCGCTCCAGCCGCTCACGAACCCAGTGCTGCGCGGAGATGGCGAAAAGCTGCGCGCGTTCGCCGTGCCCGTGATCCAAGATGCGGCAGTCCGTCGCATAACGCGCGGATAATTCGGAAAAGATGCCCTGCCGCCGCAAGTAATCGCTGAAATCGACCTGCCCCGGATTCCTCGGCGGATCGAGGTTGCGGGCCGATGCGGTGAATTCGACGCGATCCCCGTACGCCGGCATCGCGCCCGCCCAACTCACATTCACGATGGCCTCCGGTTGCCGCGCCCGCCCGGCGATTTCGATGGATTCCAGCTTGAGGCGGAAGTGCGCGGTGATGGTGCGCGAAAAGAACGCGGGCTTCGCCGGCTCCGACCACACGATCCCCGTCGCGCGCACCACATGATTGCCGCCGGAAAATTCGGACGCCAGCCGCTGTGCATCGCTGTGGCGATGCCGCATCGTGTGAAGCGCCGCGAAAGCCAGCGCGGCCAGCAGCCAGCAGTTCCAAGTCCTCGGACGCACCAGCGCAACCCCGCAGGCGAGCGCCGCCGCCGCGAGCACGCATGGGATCGGCATGGCAAAAAGATCCGCCGCCAGAATTCCGAGCGCCGCCGAAAAGGCCACGCCGGACAACGGCTGGCGCGGGCGCAACTCGGGGAGCTTCATCGCGCGCAGCCATACACCATTCGGCAGACCAGCGCGAGAGCCGGTTGCACGGCGGGGGATGCGGAGGTTCTTGATGGCGCGGTAACGGGCCGGTAACAATCCGCCGTCAACGTGCGCCGCCGCCATGCCCGATCCCGCCATTTCCATCAAAAACGTCACCAAGACTTATCCGATTCCTTTCCGAAAGGAGATCGTCGTCGCGGTGAAAGACCTCTCGCTCGATGTCGAGCCGGGACAGGTGTACGGGCTGCTCGGACCGAATGGGTCGGGCAAATCCACCACGATGAAAATCGTGCTCGGGCTGGTGCGTCCGACTTCGGGTAGGACGGAGATTTTCGGGCGCAGTTCGACCGAGGTGGAGAGTCGCGAGGATGTCGGGTTTCTGCCGGAGAATCCCTACTTCTACAAATTCCTCACCGGCGAAGAGACGCTGCAGTTTTACGGGAAAATCTGCGGACTGCGCGGTGCGAAACTGCGCGCGCGGACGAAGGAACTGCTCGCGCTGGTCGGCCTCGAAAACGCGGCGGCGCGGCGCATCGGAGGCTACTCGAAGGGGATGCTCCAGCGCATCGGCCTCGCGCAGGCGCTCGTGCAGGAGCCGCGTTTGCTCGTGCTCGATGAGCCGACGGCGGGCGTCGATCCGGCGGGCTCGCGCGAGATTCGCGATCTCATTTTGGATTTCAAAAAGCGCGGTCTCACCGTGCTGCTCTGCTCGCATCTGCTCAGCCAGGTGCAGGAAATCTGCGACCGCATCGGCATCCTGCACGAAGGCAAACTCGTGCGCGAAGGACGGCTCGATGAACTCATCTCGATCGAGAATCAGACCGAGCTGATTTTGGAAAATGCTTCGCCGGAATTGCTCGCGGCCATCGCGCGGCAGACGACTGCGGGCGGGGCGCGCCTCGTCGAGCAGCGCAAGCCGCAGACGACGCTGGAGAATTATTTTTTGGAAGTCACCGGCGGCAAAAAGGAACCGTGATGAAATCACTGATTTGGATTTTTATGGTGCTGGGCTCCTGGGTGGGCAGTCTCATCCCATCGCTCTGGGGTGATGGAATGTTTTCCCTCTCCTCTCTCCTCCTCAGCGCGGTTGGAGGATTCGCAGGCATCTACGCCGGCTACCGGATCGCCCAACGATGAACGCCACCAAGCATCAAACTTTTTCGCCTGCCCGCATCGCCGCCATCGCGTCGAACACGCTCCTCGAACTCGTCCGGCTCAAGGTCTTCTACTTCATGCTGCTCTTCGCGCTGCTGCTCATCGGCAGTTCGGCGTTCATGGTGAAGTTCACGTTTCAGCAGCAGTTCCAGGTGCTCAAAGACATCTCACTCGGCGCGATGTCCGTCTTCACCTGGCTGCTCGCCACGCTTTCCACCGCGATGCTGCTGCCCAAGGACATCGAGGACCGCACGCTCTACACCATCCTCGCGAAGCCCGTCCCGCGGCTCGAATACTTGCTCGGCAAACTGCTCGGCGTCCTCGCCATGCTCTTCATCGCGCTCGTTTGCATGAGCGCGCTTTTCTTCGTCGTGCTCTACGCGCGGGAGCGAATCGTCCTCGCTGAAACCGCGCTCACGACCCCGCCCGCCGACCTCGACGCCGCGCTCCGCGAAGTGCGCGCGCTCACCTTCAACATCAACCTGCTCCCCGGCATCGCGATCATCTACCTGAAGGC
>JAYVRQ010000374.1:0-5167 GCA_043776145.1 Chthoniobacteraceae bacterium | reverse complement strand
TGACTGAAGAACCATACCGCTGGGTCGAAGCCATCGCCAATCGTCGAGAATATATCGAGACGCAGATCGCGGGTGGCAGCCCGATTGTTGCGCTGAGTTATCGCGAGGGAGTGCTGCTGCTCACGCTGAGCCGCGAGCGGCAGAAGCTGTTCGAGATTTACGACCGCATCGGGATGGGTGCGATCGGGCATCCGGGCGACATCGAACGGCTGCGCATGGCGGCGATCGAACTCACGAGCACGGAGGGTTTCGCGCGGGCGGCGCTTGATGTGTCGCTGCGGCGGCTCGCGAATTATTCGCTGAGCCCCGCGCTGAAGGCGGCGTTCGAGCAGGTGTATGGCGCGCCGTATCTCGCCCGGCTGCTTTTTGCGGAACTCGGTCGCAATGGTGCGCCGAATCTTTTCCTGCGGCTCGATTACGATGGCTCCATCAATACGAACGGCGGCGCGTTCGGCCACGCCTTCGAGGAGTTCGGCGTGATCGCCGGGACCGCGCCTGCGGCGAAGGCGATGGAGCAATTTCTCCGCTCGAAAAATGTGGCGTCGAAACCGCTGGACGACGCGCTAGCGGTCGCGCTCGACGCCTGGACGATCGGCCATCTCGCGCTCAGCGAAGAGCCCGGCGAGGAACTTCCCGACGCGGCCCGCATCGCCGCGCATCGCACCGAGCAACTCGCCGCAGCCTCGATCGAAGCCGCGATCCTCGAACACCACGCCGCCTTCCCCGCCACCTGGCGCGCGCTCCGCGAGGCGGACATCCGTCCCGGACTTTGAAACGCAGCAAGCCCGCCGCCAGCCGCCGCAAGACTCCCGCGCGACGCAAGGTTGGCGTGTGGGCCTTCCTGTGCAAAGCTCTGCGGATGCGCAACACCATGCCGTGCGTGGGCCTCGTCGTCCTCGTCGGCAGTCTTACCTTCATCATCGCTCCCGACGATGACCCGTCGGGCGAAAAGCGCGCCGTCGCCTCCGGCAGAAAAGGGCTGCCCACGGTCGTCATCGACCCCGGCCACGGCGGGAAGGACGAAGGCGCGCGCGGCCGCGGCCTCGTGGAAAAACAACTCACGCTCGACCTCGCGAAGCGCGTGGACAAACGACTGCGCGTCTTCGGATTCCCCACCGTGCTCACGCGCACCGATGACACTTTCGTGAGCCTGCCCGACCGCGCGACCATCGGAAACAAGATCGACGACTCGCTGTTCGTGAGCCTCCATTTCAACAAGGACAGTGCGTCCTCCGCGAGCGGCGTGGAGACATTTTACGAGACGGAAAAAGTGCCGCCGGGCGCTGAGTGGACGTGGATCGGATTTTTCAACAAGGGCGACACGTCGCGCTGCGAGAGTGGCGAAACGCTCGCGGGCTACGTGCAGACTTCGCTCGTCCTGCGCACCGAGGCGGCGAATCGCGGCATCAAGCGGCGCGATCTCTACGTCGTGCGGCATGTGCGCGGGCCGTCGGTGCTCGTCGAGGCTGGGTTCCTCAGCAATCCCCTCGAATCGCGACTCATCGCGAATGGCGAATACCGCGAGCGCCTCGCGACGTCGATCGTCGAGGGCGTGATGAGCTACGTGAAATCCCGGCCGCGCACGGCCGAGCCCGCGGTCGTCGCGAAGCTGGAGCATTGAATATCCGCGCGCATCCGCCCGTCGGAATCCCACGCCTTTCCCCATGAAACGAATCGTCCTCCTCCTGCTCCTGACCTTCGGCGTCGCTCTCCGCGCCGACGAGATGACGCGCAACGTCCAGAAGCAGCTCAAGGAACTCGGCTTCTACTACGCCGAAGTCAGCGGCACCGCCGGAGCCGAAACCACCGCTGCCATCCGGCGCTACCAGATTCGCAACGGCTACGAAGTCACCGGCACGCTGACCGAGGAAACGCTGCAAGGTCTCGGTCTCGCCAAAGTACCCGCCAAACTCGCGCCCGCGCCCGCGCCCATGAAAAAAGACGCGCCCATCGACTTGCGCCGCGACGAGACCGATCAGGAAAGCGACCGCAATTTTCTCAAACAGGAAGCCGCCCGCCAGCGCAGCACGCGCGATCCCTCCACCGTGAGCCCGCCCGCGCCACTCAATCCGCCCGCCAATCCCGGCACGGAAGACTACGGCCACATCTTCACCCGCACGCCGTATGAATCCGCGCCGACCGAAGTGCAACTCGACACGGTCCGCAAGGCGCAGAGCCTCCTCGCGCGCGGCGGCTACTACCGCGACCGCATCGACGGCACGCCCGGCCCCGCCACCGAGGAGGCGCTGCTTTCCTTTCAACGCCGCCGCAATCTCGTGATGAGCGGACGCCTCGACCTCGACACCCTCGCCGCGATGTCGCTCCTGCCCGGTCGCGGGAGCGATCCCGCGTTCAAGCCCTTCACCGTGCCGCGCGGCAGCCGCTACGCGCCGCGGGTGTATCGCGGGGTTTGGGTGAATTGAGTGCGCGGATTTCCGGGGATCGCTCGCGCCATCGACAAGAGCAGCCCGGATATATCTCATCTGCGCACATGTCCCGCCTCGTCCTCCTTTTCCTCGCTGCGCTGATCGCCCCCGCCTTCGCCGAAGCCCCGCCGACGCCGCTCTACGAGACCCGCGAGGAGCACGATCGCAACGGCATCGGCAAATTTTTCATGGGCCGCGAAATCGCCCACGTCATGGGCCACCAGGCCGCCGACTGGCTCGAACGTCCCGAGCGCGAAGAGGAGGAAAAGACCGACCTGATGATCGAGTCGCTGAAATTTCGCGAAGGCGAAATCGTCGCCGACATCGGCTGCGGCTCCGGCTACATCGCGCGGCGCATCGCGAAAAAAGTGGGCGCGACCGGCACGGTGTACGGCGTCGATATTCAGCAGGAAATGCTCGACCTCCTCGCGAAGCGGATGGCCATGTTCCGCATCGAAAACGTGAAGCCCGTCATGGGCGAAATCAAAGACCCGAAACTCCCCGCCGAGTCATGCGACACGATGATCCTCGTTGATGTCTATCACGAGTTCGATTTCCCGTTCGAGATGATGCAGGGAATGATCCGCGGGCTGAAGCGCGGCGGGCGCATCGTCTTCGTCGAGTTTCGCGGCGAAGACCCGAATGTGCCGATCAAAACCGTCCACAAAATGACCGAGGCGCAGGTGAAAAAGGAGATGGCGCTCCAGCCGCTCGAATGGGTCGAGACGATCGACAAACTGCCGTGGCAGCACATTTTCATCTTCCGCAAAAAATGAGCGCGCAAGCAACGTCCACTTTTTCAAGAGGACGAGCGAAAAGCGCGGGGCGTCATGGAGCGGCGTGCGTCCCGCCGCCGACCGAAACACTCCGCGAAGCGCCATCTTTTCCGCGCGTGCGATGCGGAAAATGTTTGCGCTTCGCGATTGGATTTGGGTCGGCGGCGGGACGCACGCCGCTCCATGGCGCGCCAGCCCTTCCGACACGCTAAAGCGTGGACACCAAACGATCTCCTCATCACGTCTGGCGAAAGCTCGCCTCGGCGAAGTGGGAGGATGCGTGGGCCGAGCGGCTCGCGAGCTTTTCCGACCGGCTGGCGATTTCGGGATTGCCCGGCGCGAAAACCATCCGGCTCGAGATTTTCCAGCTTGGAAAAACGGACGCGGAAAAGCTGCGGCGCATGTTTGGCGGAACGGTCGCGCTTCAAAAAAAGTGGTCCCCTGCCGCGCCTGCGAAGCCGCGCGCTCCGATCGCAGTGCGCGGGAAGCTCGCCGTCATCACGAGCGAGCGCGAACGCGCGGCGGTGAAGCGCGGCGCGGCGGCCCTGCTCATCCCGGCGGGCATGGCCTTCGGCACCGGCGAGCACGCGACGACCGCGACTTGCCTGCGCCTGCTCGCGGATGTCGCAGACGAATTCGCCGGACAAAAATGGGACACGCTCGATCTCGGATGCGGCAGCGGCATTCTCGCCATCGCGGCGCGAATGCTCGGCGCGCGCCGCGCGGATGCCGCGGACTTCGACCCACACGCGGTCCGCACGGCGAAGGAGAACGTGCGCGCGAACCGCGTGAGCGGAGTCGCGGTGAAAAAACTCGATGTCCGCGCCTGGCAGCCCGCGCGGACATGGGCCGTCGTGATCGCGAATCTTTTCAGCGGCCTGCTCATCGAAGTCGCATCGAAGATCGCCGCCGCTACCGCTCCGGGCGGGCGGCTGATTCTTTCGGGAATCCTGCGCACGCAGGAAGCGGAGGTTGTCGCGGCCTACCGCCGCGCGGGATTCCGCATCGAGCGCATCGTCCGCAAAGGCAAATGGATCGCCTTGCTGGCGAGCCGCCCCGAGCCCGGTTGATTACACCATCTCGACAATTCCATCCCACCGGCTAGCTTCGTCCCCATGAGCACCGCATTCCTCGAAACTCCCGAGTTCAACCGCCGTGTCTCCCCGGTCACCGTCGAGCAGTATCACCAATTCCCCGAGTACAACGAAAACGGACGCCGGACCGAACTCATCCGCGGCATCGTCATCGAGAAAATGTCCAAATCGCCTCTTCACTGCACGATCCTGCACCGGCTCTCCGAATCGCTGCGAGCCGCGCTGCCGGCAAACTTCGTCCTCTTCCAGCAAGACCCACTGACGCTCGCCGACTCGGAGCCGGAGCCCGACATCGCTATCGTCCGCGGCACGGTGCGCGACTTCTTCAGCCACCATCCCACGACCGCCGCCCTCGTCATCGAAATCGCCGTCACCAGCGCCGCCGAAGACCGCGCCCTCGCCGCGCTCTATGCCGAGGCCGGTGTGGAGGAATATTGGATCGTCCTCCCGCGTGAACGGCAGATCGAAGTCTATCGCCAGCCCGGCGGCGGCACTTACGCGGAGCGCACGGTGATCGAAGGAGACGCCGTCCTCGCCTGCGCCAGCGTGCCAGGAGTGCGGCTCGCGTTGCGCGAACTGTTCGCTTGATTTGATGGGTGTGCGTGACAGACACGCGCCCACACCGCCAGAAGCAAACCTATTCTCCCGACCACTTTGCCGCATCACGTAAAAATGGAATGAAGACGAGACCGGCTCGAAAAAAGGTTCCAATGGAAATAGAAGCGATGGTGCTGGTGAGATCGCGCCGCCGTTGCTGTCTGTGCGTTTTCCTCTTTGGTATCAACTTTGAAGTGCAACATAGGTTAGTTAGTATGGAAGCACTCATTCGGTGTTTTGTATGCATGTCTTTTTCTCGGTCGGTTGTTTAGTT
>JAYVRQ010000373.1:0-5169 GCA_043776145.1 Chthoniobacteraceae bacterium | reverse complement strand
GGCTGGCAGAACAAGATCAGCACTGCCTACGGCATCGAGTCGATCCCCGCCGCGTGGCTGCTCGACAAGAAAGGGATGCTGCGTGAGACGGATTTGCGCGGGGAGGCGCTCGGGAAAGGCGTCGAGAAGCTGCTCGCGGAATAAGCGCGCGAGCTTGCCCTTGCACGCATCGGTGCGGCTCGCGACAGTCGCCGCCGCTCAATGCTTACCGTTTCATCCGTTTCCAAATCCTTCGCCGGTCGCACGCTGTTTGAAGAGGCTTCGCTGCAAGTCAATCGCGGCGACCGCATCGGCCTCGTCGGGCCGAACGGCGCGGGAAAATCCACGCTTTTTTCCCTGCTGCTCGGCGAGGCGACGCCCGACGAGGGGCGCGTCTCGGTCGAGCGCACGGCGAAGATTGGCTTTCTCCCGCAGGAGAGCGCGCCCGCCGGAGATGAGACGGTGCTGGAACTGGCGTGCGCGGTTTCGCCCGAGATGGCGAAGGCGATGCGCGTGATGAAGACGACGCCGGACGATTCGCATGAGCATCACGATGCGCTCGCGACTTTCGACGAACTCGGGGGCTGGCAACTGGAGCCGAAAGCAAAGCGCATCCTCGCGGGGCTGGCGTTTCGCGAGAGCGATTTCACGCGCGAGGCGCGCACGATGAGCGGCGGCTGGATCATGCGCGCGCATCTCGCGCGGCTGCTGGTGATGGAGCCCGATTTGCTCCTGCTCGACGAACCGACCAACCATCTCGATCTCGAATCGCTCGTCTGGTTTCAGGAGTATTTGAAAGGCTATCCCGGCGCGATTTTGATGATCTCGCACGACCGCGAGTTTCTGAATCAACTCGTCGGCTCGATCGTCGAGATCGCGCACAAGCGGCTGAATCGCTACCGCGGCAATTGGGACAAATACGTGATCGAGAAAGTCGCGCGCGAGGAGCAGCAGCTTTCGGCTTACAAAAATCAGCAGAAGGAAATCGCGTCGCTCCAGCTTTTCGCCGATCGCTTCCGCGCCAAGGCCAGCAAGGCTTCGCAGGCGCAGAGCAAGCTGAAGCAGATCGACCGGATGGAGAAAATCGAGGCGCCGGTTTCGCAGGAAAAGACGGTGAATATGCGGATGCCGCAGCCCGCGCGGAGCGGCTCGCGGGTCATCACTTTGAAAGACGTGGATTTTTCTTACGGCGATCTCGTCGTGTATCGCGGCCTTGAGTTTGAAGCCGAGCGCGGCCAGCGGACCGTGCTCGTCGGCCCGAACGGCGCGGGAAAATCCACGCTCATCAAACTGCTCGGCGGCGCGCTCCCCTTGCAAAGCGGGACGCGCGAAGTCGGCTACAACGTGAAGGTCGGTTACTTCTCGCAACACCGCATGGAGACGCTGAACGCGAAGCACACCGTCCTCGAAGCCGTGATGGACATGCCCAATCCCGTCGGCGAGCAGCAGGCGCGCACCGTTCTCGGCTCGTTCCTCTTTCGCGGCGACGACGTTTTCAAACACGTCGCCATCCTCAGCGGTGGAGAAAAGACGCGACTCGCGCTCGTGAAGCTGCTCCTCGATCCGCCGAATCTCCTGCTCATGGACGAGCCCACCACGCATCTCGACGTGGGCTCGATCGACGCGCTGATCGGCGCGCTCCAGCAATTCGAAGGCACCCTCATTTTCATCAGCCACGACGTGCATTTCATCCGCGCGATGGCGAAGACCGTCCTGCACATCAGCGCCGGCCAGCTCACGCCCTACGCGGGCGACTACCAGTATTACCTCGATAAATCGAAGGCCACCTCCGCCCGCGCCGCGCTGACTGCCGGGGAAAAACTCCACAACGCCCAGCCCGCCACCGCACCCGTTGTACAAGCCTCCGCCGGACTGGGCATGAAGGAGCAGCGCGAGCAAAAGCGCGCCGAAGCCGAGCAGCGCAAAGCCATCGCGAAAGTGAAACGCGACAAGGAAAAGCGCGTCACCGATTTGGAAATGCAGATCGCCACGCTCGAAGGCCGACAGAAGGATTTGAGCGCGCAACTCGAATCCCCCGCCGCCTACGAACCCGGCGGGAACGCCATCGCGCTCAACCGCGAACTCATCTCCGTCGCCACCGACCTCGCGCGTCTGAACGAAGAGTGGGCCACCGCCACCGCGCAACTCGAGGCGGACGCATAAACAGGAAGCCTACGGCGTCACCGTGAGCGTCACGTCCGCCGCGTTATAGCCGACGGCGAATTGCTTGCCTGCGGCGATGGCCGTGCCGGTCACGGTCGCGAACGTGCCGGTCCGGGAGGCGAAGCCGAGGATCGGGAAGGTCGCGCCGAGGTTCGGCACGAAGCCGCCGATGAGCGTGAGATTCAGCGTCCCCGCGAGCGTGGTGGTGCCGCCGATGATGAGGCGGTCGAATTCCGTGCCGGCGGTCAGCCCGCCGATCTCGATGGCCAGCGCGCCCGCGGCGGTCTGCGTGTAGCTGCCGCTGATCGTGAGTGCGCCCGCGGAATTGCCCGGCAGGACGATGCCGCCGTTGCTCACATTCCCCGTGACCGTGCCCGCGCCGAGCGAGAGCGTGCCGGCGGTGAGCGTGCCGTTGGCGGCCACGTCCACATTGCTGAGCGTGACGGTGCCGGCGCCGAGATGCACGATGCCGGTGTTGAGCGTTTCGACCGTGGAGGTGACGGCGCTCGTGTCGGTGAAGGTGGCGAGAACCGGGAAATCGACGATGCTGCCCGCGCCGTCGGCTCTGATCTGCACCGCGCCGTCGGGGATCGAGGTCAGCGCCGTGGCGTTCAACTTCCCACCGGTGAGCTGCCTGTAAAAAGACGGCACCGCTGCTCGCGCCGTGCAGCGTGGTGAGGTTCGGCAGATTGATCGTCGCACTGGCACTGGCCTGAATGAACGTGTCGAAGTTTGCGCCGCCGATGTTTGTCGCGCCGGGCAGCGAGAAGGTCGCGCCGTTTTGCGCGAAGACGCTGCCGCCCGTGAGCGTCGCCGCGCCCGAGGTGAGGAGCGTGGTGGTCGCGCCGGTCGCGACGAGCGTGCCGCCGTTGATCGTCAGCGCGGCGTCGCTGCGCGAGACGCCGGAGTTCACGGTGAGCGCGCCGCCGGTGATCGTGAGCGCCTCGTCGTCGGCGAGGCTCTTGATGACGACGTTGCCGGTCGGGAACGTGACCGTGATATTTCCCGGCACGGAGATCGCGACGTCGTCGGTCGCGTTCGGGAGGCGGCCGAGACTCCAGTTCGTGGGATCATTCCAATTCCCTCTTTAATTTTTCGACCAGAAGATCGAGGCGTTCGTCGCGCTGCTCGCGAAGGGCAGCACGAACGGCGCGGCGAGATGATTGCCGGAAAGATCGGCGATGGCCGAGGGATCGACGGTGAGCTGGTACTGCCCCGCGACGAGCGGCGCAGTCGGCGTCCGCCGAGAAGCGTCGCGCCGAGAAGCGAAACGGGCGTGTCGTCGCCGCCGCCTGCGACGCCATTTGCGCCGAGATTCGTGAGCGCGAACGCTCCGCTATTGAGGAGCCCGGCGTCGAGCGACTCGCTGAGCGTCAGCGTGATCGAAGGCACATTCACACCGAGCCCATTCGCGGTGGGCACCGATGAAAGCACGGTCGGCGCGATCGTGTCCGCCGCGGAGGTGAGTGTGATCGGCGCGGTCTGCCGCACGTTCCCGCCGGTGTCCGTGACGCGCGCGGTCAGCACTAGAGCATATTAAATAAAAGTGTAGCCGTTCCGTGGCTTCCGGCATATGTTGGAGCGATGAAAACACTTTCGCTGGACCTGCGCGAACGCATCCTGGCTTCCTCTGACAGCGAGGAGGGCACCCGGGAAGAGATCGCGGAGCGTTACCGGGTGTCGCTGGGCATGGTGAAAAAACTCCTCCAGCAGCGGCGGCATACCGGCGAGATCGGCCCTCGCCACCACCGCTCCGGGCGCCCGCCGAAGATCCTCGCGGCCCATCATCGGCAGATGCGCTCGTTGCTGGGCGGCAAGCCGGACCTCACGCTCAAGGAACTGCGCAGCGCCCTGGAGCTGGAATGCTCCCTGCCCGCCATCCACTACGCACTCGCGGCGCTGGGGCTGACCTGTAAAAAAAGACCCTCCACGCCAGCGAACAGAACCGGCCCGACCTCGCGCAGGCCCGCCGGAAGTGGTGCCGCCGACCAGCCGGCCTCGACCCCGCGCGGCTCGTCTTCCTCGACGAATCGGGGGCGAAGACCCACCTGACGCGCCTGCGGGGCCGCGCTTTGCGCGGGGAGAGGATGGTGGCCGGTGCCCCGCACGGCCACTGGCATACTACACCACCATGATCGCCTCGCTCCGCCTGGATGGCACCACCGCCTGCAAGGCCATCGAAGGAGCCACCGCCACGGAAGTCTTCCAAGCCTACGTGCGCCGCTTTGCCCACCCTGCGCGCCGGAGACATCGTCATCATGGATCATCTTTCCCCGCACAAGAACGAGGCCACCCTCGCGCTCATCGCGGCAGCCGGAGCCTCCGTCCACTTCCTGCCAGCCTACTCACCGAACCTCAACCCGATCGAAAAAATGTGGAGCAAAGTGAAGCAATGCCTGCGCAGCGCCGAAGCCCGCACTGCGCCCCACCGCAGAGCGCCCGCGAGAAAACTCCTTGAGGCCATCGCCGCCGCCCTGCAAACCGTCACGCCCCAAGAGGCCCGGACTTGGTTTGCCTCGTGCGGCTACAACTTTATTTAATATGCACTAAAAGTCTTTGGGTAACTACAATCCGCGATTCGCATCTAGCAAACGTGTTTTGGCAGTCATCCAAAGGGAATGGGTGGCTCATTTTTCCGAATGGCACGAAGCGACCGCGCTCTATATCGACCAAAACTCTTTCGGTAACTGCGTTTTCCGATCCGCAGTCACCCAAACACTTTCGGCAACGACGATTCTGAATCCATCGACACCGCACCGGTTTCGGCAACTGCAATTCGCGTTTCACACTCATGCCATCCGACCCCGGCAGCGCACTCGCGCCCTCGTTCCCAAGTTCCTGAGGCTGTCCCGATAAAGTGGACATGGGTTGGGAACGGCGGGGCGGATTAGTGAGTGGGTTTGATTCTCGAAGTCCACAGGTGACTTGTAACCGAGGGCGCTGTGGAGCCGCACGCGGTTGTAGAAGGTTTCGATGTAGGCAAAGATCGCCAGTCGTGCCGGGGCGCGGGTGGCGAAGGGTTTGCCG
>JAYVRQ010000372.1:0-5174 GCA_043776145.1 Chthoniobacteraceae bacterium | reverse complement strand
GCAATGCGGGCGCTCACTCGGCAACGGGCGAGATTTTCGCCTACACCGACAGCGACTGCATGCCCGATCCCGACTGGCTCTACTACATGGTCGGCACGCTGCTCAGCGGCGATTACGCGGGCGTCGGCGGGCCGAACATCTCGCCGCCCGCGGTGAATTGGATTCAGGCCGCCGTCGCCGCCGCGCCCGGCGGGCCGAGCCATGTGCTGCTCACGGATGTCGTGGCGGAGCACGTTCCCGGCTGCAACATGGCGTTTTATCGCTGGGCATTTTTCAGCGTCGGCGGATTCGATCCCGAATATCGGAAGGCGGGCGACGACGTGGATTTTTGCTGGCGCTTGCAGAGCAACGGCGGCGTCGTCGCGTTCAGCCCGAGCGCGATCGTGTGGCACTACCGGCGCTTCACGCTGCGCGCTTTTCGCAGGCAGCAGGAAGGCTACGGCGAGGCCGAGGCGATGCTCAGATTTCAGCACCTCGTCTTTTTCGGACCGACCGGACAGGCGAAATGGAAAGGGCAAATCTACGGCGTGCCGAAGTTCAACTGGCTGCTGAATCCGCCGGTGATCTATCACGGCGTCTTCGGCCAGGGCTTGTTTCAATCACTCTACGCGCCGCCGCCGAGCGCGGTCGCGGGCTATCTGAGTTCCATCGAATGGGTCGCGCTGACGGCCTTCGTTGCCGCCGTCAGCGTGCCGCTCGTCTGGCTGCGCATCGTGCCGTACCTGATGATGCTCGGCACCGTGACGGTCGCGCTTTCCTACATGGCGAACGCGCGCATCGAGCCGAAATTCGACACGTTCCCCGCGCGCCTGCTGGTCGGATTTCTCGCGTTCATGCAGCCGCTCGGCCGCGGATGGGCGCGCTATTTTACCTGGCTGAAATTCAAGCGCACCCCGCAGGCGGTCATCGCCTCCGAGGAGGAGGAACTCGTTCGCGGCCCGCAGCGCGGCGGCAATACGCATCTTAATTTTTGGAACGAAACCGGCGTGGGCCGCGAGAAGCTCATCGAGGAAATTTTCGCGCTGCTCGAAACGGAAGGCTGGCGGTATTCGTCGGACACCGGGTGGAAAAATTGGGACGTGCAGATTTACGGAAACTTCTGGTGGATCGTGAAGCTGCAGACCGTCACCGAGTACCACGGCGGACCGAAATGCCTGACGCGCGTGCGGCTCAGCTACCAAATGGTCGTCACGACTTTCCTCGCCAATGTGATCGCGATCTGCGCGCTCATCTACCGGCACACCGTCGCGCACGACCGCCACTACTGGCTGCTCGCGCTCTACGCCGTGTTCCTCTTCGTCCTCTTTCTGCGTGCGCGCCGGCTCAAGCGCCGCACTGCCGATCTCGTGATGGCCGCCGCCGCGCGCTGCGGGCTCACGCGCGTGTACGGCGACAAAGCACGCCCGCGCCCCGCGATGTGAAAGTTTTCGCCGTCGCCGCGGGCGTCGAACTCCTGCTCGTCCACCTCGCGAGCGCGCACGGCGACTTCGCGCGATCCGGCGAAGTGCTCGCCTTCGTGCCGCTCATGCTGCTCGCAGGCGTTGCGTTTCTCTGCGCGATCCATTTCGCACCCAACCCGCAACCGCGCACGTTCTGGCCGCTCGCCATCGGCCTGCGCATCCTCATGCTACCTTGCTCTCCGGGCGATGACTTCTGGCGCTACGCCTGGGAGGGCCGCGTACAAAACGCGGGTGAAAATCCCTACACACTCAGCCCCGCCGCACCGGAACTCGCTCACCTCCGCGATGAAAACTGGCCGCGCATCAATCACCCGGAAGTCGCCGCCATCTATCCGCCCACCACGGAAATTCTCTTCGCCGCGATCACGCGCGTTTCGTCTTCGCCTTACCTTTTTAAGATCGTCTTCATTGCAGCGGATTTGCTGAGCCTCGCGCTGCTGCTGCGCCTTGTGAATGTCGGGAGCGCCGCGTGGTACGCCTGGAATCCCGCAGTGGTGTACGCCTTCGCCGGAGCCGCCCACTACGACAGCCTCCTGCTGCTCGCCCTGACCGCTGCAGTCGTCGCGTTGCATCGGTCCGATGGGATCCATGCCAAATGGCAACTCGCCAGCGTCGCCTGCCTCGCTGCCGCCATCGCCTTCAAACTCATCCCCGCCATCCTCCTTCCCGTCTGGGCCTGCGCCCTCGGCAAACGCGCATGGCTCCTCGCGCTGTGCGCCATCCCCGCCGTGCTCGCGATCCCATATGGCGGTCTCGCGACCACGATGCAGCCGTTCCGTGACTTCGCCGATGTCACACGCTTCAACGAACTCCTCGTCTGGATTCTCCCAAATCCCTGGCAGCGAAACTGGCCGGTTAACACACTGCTCTGCATCGTCATCGCAGCCATCGTCGTGCGTTTCCGAAACGACTGGCCGCGCTCCGCACTGTGGACGCTCGGTGCCGCGCTCATCCTCAGCCCCGTGCTGCATCCGTGGTATGCGACGTGGATTTTGCCGCTCGCGATTTGGCAGCGGCAACCGGCGTGGACCATCCTCTCGATCAGCGCCATCGCCGCATTGCTGCTCTGGGAAACCACGCCGCTCTGGACCGCATGGCAGCCCAATTTGCTGACACGCGTGATGGTCATCCTCCCGCCGCTGATCGCGTGGCGCTTTTTCCAAAGAACCGCATGAGCCTCCACACTTCTGATTACGACTACACACTCCCCGCCGGCCTGATCGCGCGCCATCCCCCCGCGCACCGCGAAGACGCGCGCATGATGGTGCTGCATCGCGCCACGCAAACTATCGAGCATCGCACCTTCCGCGACTTCCCCGGCTTCCTGCGCGACGGCGATCTCGTCGTGTTGAACGACACGCGTGTCATCCCCGCGCGCGTCTATTCCGACGATGGCCGCATCGAGTTGCTCTTCCTCGAAATGCTGCGCGCGAACACCTGGAAATGCCTCGTGAAGCCGGGCCGCAAAATGCGAATCGGCGCGCTCGTCCATGTGCGCGATGTCGTCGGCGTCGTCGTCGAGATTTTTCCCGAAGGGGAACGCCTGATCGAATTTCGCGGCGAGGTCGATCTCGATGCCGCGGGTGAAATTCCACTGCCGCCGTACTTCGGGCGCGAGGTCGAGCCCGCCGATGCGGAGCGTTACCAGACCGTCTTCGCCCGCGAACGTGGAGCCGTCGCCGCACCCACGGCGGGTCTGCACTTCACGCCGGAGATTCTCGCGCGGATTCCACACGCCTTCCTTACGCTGCACGTCGGCGTCGGCACCTTCCGGGGCGTCCACGCCGAAGACCTCACCGAGCACCGGATGCACGCCGAGCGTTTCCGCATCGCGGAAAATGCCGCCGCGCCAATCAACGCCGCCGCGCGTCGCATCGCCGTCGGCACCACGACCACGCGCGTCCTCGAATCGCGCGGCCTCCCGCTCGCGGCGTGCGAGGGAAGCACGGACATCTTCATCCATCCGCCGTACGAATTCCGCGCCGTCGATGCGCTGCTCACGAATTTTCATCTCCCGCAATCCACGCTGCTGATGCTCATCGCAGCCTTCGCCGGCCGCGAGTTCATCCTCCACGCCTACGAAGAAGCCATCCGCGAACGCTACCGCTTTTACAGCTACGGCGATTGCATGTTCATCGTGTGAAAGCGGCGTGTCTTCTTTTGGCAGCGTGCGTGTCCGCGATGGCTGCGGACCTCGCGTTGCCGCCCCGTCCGGCGGATGCGCCGAAAGGCGGGGAGTTCGCCGCGCGCATCGCGGAGATGCCGCTCGCAGCGCGCGAGCGCGAGGTCCGCGCGGAAGTCGCGCGCGGAAATGTGCCGGTTTTCTGGCGGCGCTTCGTCGAGGTGAAAGTCACGCGCATGGTTGGCGGGCGCGAGCGCAGCGTCGCGTATGCGGTTTCACCGGACTACCTCGCCGTCGGTGCGGACGATGATTTTTTCCTCGCACCACTTTCCCCCGCGACGGCACAGGACATCGCGGACTCGCTCGGCTGCACGCTGCCCACGCGCCGGATGGTGGACGACATTTACGCCGCTGCCACCGTGAAGCTCGCACCCGCACCGCTCCCGCCCGATGCCGCGATGACCACCGCGCCCGTCTTCGCGCAGCACAACGAAATCATCCGCCAGCAGCGCGCGGAAACTCTCGCCGCGCATCCGCCCGGCGCGCTGGTTGCCGGGCATAAAAAGGATGTCGTCCTCACGCCGCAACTCGCCAGCGCGACCGGCAAAGTCGCCATCTACGGCTGGCACCGGCTCGATGGCCGCGCGATTCAGTCGCTTTATCTCGGCCACACTTCCGCGTGGGTGGACTACAGCCACGGCGTGCGATTCGTGCGACGCGACATGACCGTGGATGGCGCGGCCACGACCGTCGCCGCCGTGCTCGCGGACCCCGCGCTGGCGGAACTCCTCAGCGACGAAGGGCCGCTGACGCAACCGCGCTGGCTGCACCTCGATCCCGGCGTCCGCGTGCTGCTTGATTCACCCGCGACGTTCGACAAATCCAAGCCCGTCCGGCTCGTCCTCTACGCGCTGCCCAATGGCAACACGATCGAGCAAACCGTCGGGCGCAGATTGCAACCCGGCGACGACTGGCACTTCGACATCCAGCACATCGGCGCGCAAACGCGCTGGCTGCGCGAGCACACGCACGACGCGAATCTCGTCGTCGCCTATCTCGAGTGCGCCGAAAAATCCTGGCCGACGTGGCGGCACGCGCGCGACCCGCAAAACCGGCGCATCCCGGAAATCGTGGACGCGCTCCGGCAGTGCTTCGCCGGACAGACGCTGCGGCTCGTCCTCACCGGCCACAGCGGCGGCGGCGGCTTCACGTTCGGCCTGCTCGACGGACTCGGCCGCGTGCCCGACGATGTCGAACGCATTGCTTTTCTCGATAGCAACTTTGCCTACGCGCACGGCCACGGCGATCAGCTCGCGCAGTGGCTCGCGGCGGGCGAGCACCGATGCCTCTGCATCCTCGCCTACAACGACAGCGTTGCCCTGCTAAATGGAAAATCTTTCGTCAGCGAAAGCGGCGGAATGTGGGGACGCAGCCGCGCGATGCGCGAGGATCTCGCGAAGAAATTTGAATTCACGAGCGGGGCCGACGCGGAATTCCAGCGCCACACCGCGCTCGGTGGACGTGTGAAATTTCTGCTCAAGGAAAATCCTGCGCGCGCCGTGCTCCACACGCGGCAGGTGGAGTTGAACGGC
>JAYVRQ010000371.1:0-5205 GCA_043776145.1 Chthoniobacteraceae bacterium | reverse complement strand
CCGCCGGTGCGCCGTCTTTCGCAGGACTTGCGCGCGATTTTACGCGAAGCGAACGGACGCGCGATGACGGTCGCGGAACTCGAGGCGATCCTGCAAGGGCGCGGCTTCGCGATGTTCATCCTGCTGCTTTCCGCGCCGTTCATCGTCCCCGCGCCGGGGCTGTCCGTGCCGTTCGGCATCGCGCTGATGCTGCTTGGCCTGCGCATCGCGATTGGCCGGAAGGCGATGCTCCCCGCTTTCATTCTCCGTCGCACGCTCAGCTACCGGACGCTCGAACGCATCATCACACCACTCGCCGGCATCGTGGAGCGATTCGAGAAACGCATCCGCCCGCGGATGCAATTTCTCCAGACGCATCTGTGGGCCATCAACCTGATCGGCGTCGGAATCGTGTCGGGCGGCTTCCTCCTTTCGCTGCCGCTGCCGATTCCATTCAGCAATTCGCTCCCCGCCATTTCGATCATCCTGCTCGCCGCCGGGCTGATGGAACGCGACGGGCTGCTCGTGCTTTGGGGCTACATCATGGGCGTGATGTCCTGGGTTTATATCGGTTTTTGGTGGGGCACGTTTGTCGCCATCCTTCATCGGATCACTCATCTTTTTGTGGCCGCGTGATTTTTTCCAAATGAACGATTGCCTTCCCGCACCACACCGATATAACGCCCGCAAATCTTCATGAAAATCCTCCTCTCCCTCTGTGCCCTCACCGCCCTCGCCGCCAGCGCCTTTGCCGACATTCAGGATCCGCCGATGAACGATCAAGGCCCGACGCGCAAGCTCAGCCGCGGCCTCGCAAACATCGTGTTCGGCTCCACGGAATTTTTCGAGACGCTCTGCCAAATCAATGAGCGCGAAGGGAACTCGCCCGCCGCGACCTACGGCGTCGTGAAAGGCGTCGGGCGCACCCTGCTGCGCCTGCGTTACGGCGTGTATGACGTGCTGACTTTCCCGTTCCCGACCACGCGCAGTTCCTACCGCGCGCCATACAAGAGTGACATCCCGTGGATTCACGGCGGCTTCGAGGAATTCCCGCCGGAACTGGGCTTCCAGTCGCGCTACCGCTACGTGCGCGGCAACTACGGCTACTAATTTCCGAGACCTTTCAAAAGGGGCTTCCGTTCTCCAACGGAAGCCTCTTTTTTTTCCCATGAACGAATTGCTCCAACTTACCATCGCCGACATCGCCTTTGGCGGAAAAGGCGTCGCGCGACACGATGGCAAAGTGTTCTTCGTGCCGTTCACCGCGCCAGGCGATGTCGCCACGGTGCGCGTGGTGAAGGAGAAGAAAAAATTCGCCGAAGCGGATCTCGTTTCCGTCGATCAACCGTCGCCCGATCGGGTCGCGCCGGTCTGCCCTTACTTCGGGCGGTGCGGCGGATGCAGCTATCAGCATCTCGCCTACGAGCGGCAGCTCGCCATCAAGTCGCGGCAAGTCGAGCAGACGCTGCGGCGGGTCGGGCGTTTCGCCGATGTGCCGATGCGGCCCATCGTCCCCGCGCCCGCGCCGTACGAATATCGCAATCGCATTCGCGTCCACGTCGCGGGCGGTGCCGCCGGATTTTTTGCGCACGACGCGCATACGATTGTCGATGTCGAGCGATGCGCCATCGCTTCGCCCGAGGTGAATACGGCACTGCGCCGACTGCGCGGCGCAGCCGTGCGCGATGGCGACTACTCGCTGCGCGCGAGCGGCGGCGGGCCGTACTTCGAGCAAACGAATGCCGCGGTCACGAGCGAATTGCTGGCGCTCATCGAGTCGCTGGTTCGGCGTGGGCAGTCGTTGCTGGTGGATGCGTACTGCGGCGCGGGGATTTTTGCGAAACGACTCGCGCCGCTCTTCGAGCACGTCACCGGCATCGAGGAAAATGTGAACGCCGTCGAGCGGGCCGCCCGTGACGCCGCTCCGCATGAACGCTATGTCGCGGGCGATGTCGCCGAGCTGCTCGGCGACCTGCTTTCCGCGCACGATGCCGCGCGCACGACCGTCATCCTCGATCCGCCAGCCACAGGCGTCGTCCCGCGCGTCACGGACCTGCTGCTCGGCGCACAGCCCGCCGAGATTCTCTACGTCTCGTGCAATCCCGCCACCCTCGCCCGCGATCTCGCATTACTCGCGAGCGCCTACACGCTTTCCTCCGTGACGCCGCTCGACATGTTCCCGCAGACTGCGGAAATCGAAGTCGTCGCGCATCTCGTCTCGCGGAAGGCATGAGCGCGCAACTCATTTACGACGTGGGGATGAACAACGGAGATGACACCGCGTATTATCTTTCGCGCGGTCATCGCGTCGTGGCCATTGAGGCCAATCCCGTTCTAGCAAGGGAAGGCGTGGTGCGGTTTCGCGCGGAGATTGCCGACGGTTGCCTGACGATTCTCAACGTTGGCGTCTCCGACAAAGAGGGGGAGTTCCCGTTCTGGATTTGCGAAACGCTCTCGGAGTGGAGTTCGTTCAATCGCGAGATCGCCTCGCGCGACGGCAGCCCGCATCACGAACTGACGATTCCCTGCCGCAAGTTCGCTTCGATCCTCACGGAGTTCGGGGTGCCGCATTACCTGAAGATCGACATCGAGGGAAACGACATGCTGTGCCTGCAAGACTTGCGCACCGGCGCGCTCCCAAAATTTGTCTCACTCGAAGCCGGCGACGCCACGCCCATCGCGCATCTGGCCGGTCTCGGCTACACCGCGTTCAAGTGCATCAGTCAGCGAAATTTTCTCCCACTCGAACTCCCGCCGACTGCGGAGCAGCTTCGCCATGAGCGCATCCAGCAGCGGCTCTACACCGCGAACCCTTTCATCCGAATCCTGCGCGGCCTCGGCGCGAAAGAGCGATGGATGCGGCAGCTCGAGGAGCCCCGCAGACGCAATGACTGGAAATTTTCCTTCGGCAGTTCCGGTCCGTTTGGCGAAGACCTTCCCGGACGCTGGCAGACTGCCGACGAAATGCAGGAAACCTACCGCGTCTTCCAGGAACTCAGCAGCAAAGGCACGCCCAGCATTTTCTGGGATGACCGCGAATACTCCTTCTGGGTGGACCTGCACGCGCGCCTCGGCGCGAATTGACAAGGTTCGGCGACAGGAATGTCGCCGCTCCTTGGGCACCCTTGTCGAACTCAGTGCGGCATCCCGCCGAAGTCCGGCATCCCGACAGGCATTCCAAGCGTGCCGATCACCGGGTCGGCGTCGATGTCGAGCCATTGCGGCGGGGTCTCGGCGGCGATCTCGGCGGCGATCTCGGGAAGCCATTTGGACGGCTCCTCGACGAAGGCGCGGAGGGAGTCGAACGACGCGAGCATTCCGCTGCCATTCGCGGGTGCGACGGCGTGGGTGACGACTTGCGCGACTCCGCGAGAAACCTGGGCGACATGCACCGCCGTCCCGCGATCCGGCAGGAACGCTGGATGCACGATCGCAAAGGCGACACACGCGGCGGCGGCCAGCACGGCGGCAGCGGTGCGTGCGACGGCGAAGGGATTCATCCGCACGGTGAGCAGGCGCGCACGCTGTTCGTCGGTGAGCAGGATGCTTTCGATCTTTCCGTCTTCGCGGTCGAAGCCCTCGTCAATCATCTGCCCGATCTCGATGAGATCGTACACATCCGCGCGGCATTCCTCCGACACCGCCAGCATCGACTCGACATAGAGCCGCTCGTGCGGATCGAGTTCGTTGAGCGCGTAGTCCGTTAAATCCTGATCGCTGATTTTTCCTCTCATGCCGCAGTCTTCTTTAGATACACAATTTTCTCGTCCTTCTCGTCGCGCTCCATCTTCGTGCGCAGATTGCGCATCGCGGCGTTGAGCAAAAATCCGACATTCCCCACGCTCAGCCCGGTGATGTCGCTGATCTCCTGATAGGAATGATGATGGTGAAACCGCAGCCGCACGACCTCCTGCTGATTCTTCGGAAGCTCCTTCACGAGTTCCATGAGCCGCGTCACGCGCTCCTTGCGCTCCAGTTCCGCGAACGGCGTGAGCGATTCACATTTCTTCTGCTCAAACTCCTGCGCCTCGACGTAAATATAGCGGTCCTCCTTCTTGAGCGACTTGAGCGAGCAATTCCGGCAGACCGTGAAAAGCCATTGCGAGAGATGCCCCTCGATCGCCTTCTGCTCCTGATTGTGCAGGCGCATGAAAGTTTCCTGCACGATGTCCCGCGCGCGGTCGATGTCGCTGACGATGCTCATCGCATATTGCAGCAGCGGGCGTTCGTATCGTTCGAGGGCGGTCTGGACCCAGATGGCTTTTTTCTTTTGTTTTCCGAACATGAGGAATGGGAGTTTGGCTTTCGGAATGGATAACCCGGGTGTCTTCATTTTGCTGTAAAAAAGTTGCGCGGAGTTTCGGCGGCGAACTTCGTGCGCTTCAGATCGCGAACTTGCGCGGCGAACTCGCCGGAATCGCGCACCGCGACGGCCTCGGCGGCTTTGATGAAGGATTCGAGCCACCGCTTTTGCAGGAATTGAATGGGCCGCGCCTGAAACGCGCGCGCCTTGGCCAGCGGCCCGCTCCAGTCGCCCGCCTGTCCCACGGCGTCCTTCGGCAAATAGACCGACGCCCAGTTTTCCTCGATCGCGTTGAAGGCTTTCGTGACCACGAGCCCGCCCGTGCCGCGCTTCTCCGGCTTGTCGCGGAAGGAGCCGATCGACGCGACGTGCGCCCAGGCTTCGAGATTCACCTCGTTGAAAAGAGCCGCGATTTCCTCATCGGAAACGGGCGTCGTCAGCGGCTGCGGCTCGGCTTTCACCGCGCCCGCTTTCGCCCAATAGACTTTCTGCACTTCCACGGGCAGCAGCGCGAAGGCGACCTTTCTATCGCCCGCCGCCGTCTTCACGACGACTTCTGCGGGCGGCGCAAGCTCGCCATTCAGCACCGTGCCGTCGGCCAGCGAGATCGCCTCCGCGCGCACCGGCACGGAGGCCGCGAGGAACCATGAACTGAGGGAAACAATCAGGATTGATTTGGTCGGATTCATGTTGCGTCGATCATCCGCAGGGACCGTTCCGCTTAGGAAAACGATCCGCGTTTCCGAAAACTAAACTTTCTAAGAAAGGTGCGGGCGTCCTGCCTGCGAGCCCGCTTTGCCCGTCCCGCCCGTTCAGGTCTCGGGCGGAAAATCCACCGCCTCCTCCGCAAACCACGCCTCGATTCTTTTGCGCGCCCACGGAGTTTTGCGCAGGAATGTCAGGCTGGATTTCACGCTGGGATT
>JAYVRQ010000370.1:0-5210 GCA_043776145.1 Chthoniobacteraceae bacterium | reverse complement strand
GACAGCGACCCCGCCAAACTTACCGACGGCAACGCGCTCGACGCGCTGCTCGAATCCGGCTTCGACGCGGTGTACGACGACCCGAGCTACGACTTGCTGAAGGAAATCTACGACGGGCCGAAGTGGGCGGGCGATCTCGACGCGCTCATCGCGAACACCGCGCGCTTTCACCGCTCGCTGCGCTACGCGGAAAATCACGACGAAGTGCGCCTCGCGAATCCGAAACAATGGCGCGGCGCAGGGATGAACGTCGGGCGTCCCGTGAGCGCGATCCTCTTCGCGCTCGGGCGCGGCCCGATCATGCTCTACAACGGCCAGGAAGTCGGCGAGCCCGCGCTCGGCGCGGAAGGCTATGGCGGCGACGACGCGCGCACGACGATCTTCGACTACTGGTCGTTGCCGGAGTTGGTGAAATGGAAAACCGACCGCCTCAGCGCGGAGCAAAAATCGCTGCGAAATTTCTACGCGAATCTCCTGCGCGCCGTGCGCGAGCCCGTTTTCCAAAATGGCGAAACCATCCCGCTCACGAAGCTCAACGAAAAGAACGCGAAGTTCGGACGGCTCCCCGGCGAGGCGGCGAGCGGCCACTGGCTCTGCGCCTTCCTCCGCACCGATGGCAAATCCGCCGCGCTCATCGTTGCGAACCTGCATCCCTCCGAATCGCTGAACGAGGTCCATGTGAACCTCCCGACGGGCTTCGCACAATCCCATCCGCGCATCACCGAAATCCCAAACGGCATCTCCCCGCCGACCCCCACTTTCGCCGTGAAGAGCGACACTCTTTCTTTGTCCACCTTCCCGCCGCTGACCGTGTGCATCTTCCGGCTTCACGAGTAGCGCGGCCGCGCGCTCCCCGGAACTCCACCGCGCCCCCGCCGCGAAAACGCGCATTGTTTCCCCAGCGAAACCCGCGACACTTCCTCCACTTCCATGAATCCTCGATCATTCCTCCGCGCCGCCGTCTTCGCCGCCATGCACTGCGCCGCCCTCGCCGCAGTCGTGCCGCAGGTCACCGAACTGAGCTTCGACAAGCGGTTTGAAAAAGCCGGCGAAGTCCCGGTGACGCGGGCCGCCTCGTGGATCGTGAGCGTCGAGCAAAAGGGCGGCGCGTTTCTCGACGAGCCGCGCTGCTGGCATGTTCCCGCGACCGCGGCGGAAGGCGCGGGGCGGCTCGATATCGCGCTCGATCGCAAGCAGATCAACGAGAGCCTCGTCGCGACCGTGCTCTTCGATGCCGAGAACTCCGCCGATCTCGCCATCCAGCTTTTCGACGCGCAGGGCCGCACTGTCGTGCTCGATCTCTTCGGCAATCTCGTGGACGTGGGCCGCGACGCCGCGACGAACACCTTCATCATCCCGCTCGCCAAATATCCGAGCGCCGAAAAAATCGTGCTCCGGCGCATCCGCGGCGATGTGAAAGTGTATGGCATCGTGCTCTACCCCGTCGTCACGGAAGGCACGCCGGTGAAGGAGGCGCTGACGGAACTCGCGCGCGTGCTCGGTGATCCTCTCAGCCCGGAAAACCCGCTGCTCAAGGGGCTCCAGCAAGTCGCGAAAAGCGGCGGCGTCGCCATCGCCCCCGTGCATTCCCCCGCGCCGAAAGTCGGCGCGGAAAAACCCGCCGCCGCGCCGCCACGTGCGAAGTATGCGGCGGCCGTCCCGCCCGCCGCGGGCCGCGCGACTTCCGCGCCGCCGCCCGATGGGCTGATGGGTTGGTGGAATTTTGCCAGCGGCAATGCGGCCGACGCGGGCGCGCGCAAGCACGATGGGAAGATTCGCGGCGGCGCGCAGATCGTGGACGGCCTGCACGGCAAGGCGCTCAAGCTGCGCAAAAATCCATCCCCGCCGCCGGGAGCCGTGTCATGGGATTCCGTGACAGTGCCGGTGACGCCCGATCTTTCCCTTGCGGACACGCTGACGGTCTCCGCGTGGATCAAGTATTCCAGCATCGCGCCGACGTGGGGCTCGCAGATTGTGTGGTTTGGCGATGCGCAACTGGGGCGCGATCCGTACGTGCTGCATCTCTTCACCGACGGCACGCTCGAACTGCGCTCGGATCGTTCCGTCACCGGCAGGCCCGTCTTCACCGTCTTCGAGAACGAGATCTATCTTTCACCCAAAGGCGAGCCGCGGATGAATCAGCACGTCGGCGTGCAGTCGCCGAACACCCTCGCGCCGGAGACCTGGTATTTCGTCGCGGGCACGATCGAAAAACGCGCGCCGAAGCAAACCGTCCTGAAGCTCTTCGTGAACGGCGAGCCAGTCGGCGAGGAAAAGACTTCGGAAGTCGTGAACTATCCGACCGATAAAATGTGGATGACCATCGGCGCGGTGGACGAGGGGACGTGGCAGAATTTCGACGGGCTGATCGAAGAGGTGCGCGTGTACAATCGCGCGCTGGACCCGGCGGAAATCAAGGCGCTCTACAATCAGCCGTGGAAGACGGGGAAGTGATCGCGCTCCCCGGAAAACGCAGCCGCGCCGTTCAACGCGCCGCGGTGCCGCCCATCGGCACGGGCACGAACTCCTTCGCCACTTTCGCGTCCGCTGCATTCACGAAGCGCACCTTCCCATCCTCGCCCGCGACCGCGACGGATGCGCCGTCGGGGCGGTAGCAGATCGTGTAGGCACCGGCTTCGAGCGGCAGGCTGGCGAGCAGTTTCGTGTCGCTGAGGTAGTGCGCGGCGAGGCGCTTTTTTTCGTCGTCGTTTCGCGCGCCCTCGTCCTTGCCTTCGATCGCGAGGATGTCGGCGGGCATCTCGGTGTTGAAGTCGTAGTTGTAGAAATTGAGCGTGCCTTTTCCATCGAGCGAACCGGCGGCGGCGAACTGCGTGCCGTCGGGCGAAAACGCGACGGCGTAGATGCGGCCTTCCATCGCGGGCCATTTGCGGATCATCAGCGCGTTGTCGCCGATGTGGCGCTGGACCTTGCGCACGATGCGGTACGCCTGCGGTGCGCCGTCCGCGCCGCCGACGAGGAATTCATCGCGCTGCGGATGGCGCGCGACGCATTGCAGGCCGCCGCGCAGTGCGCCGGGCGTGATGCTGGAAATGTTGTCGATGAAACGCTGCGTGGCGACTTCGGTGAGCTTTGCGCTCATGTCGCGCCCGACGCTCACGAGTTGGTCGCCCTTGGCGTTGAAGGCAGTGCCGAGCACCCAGTCGCTGTGCGAATTTTGCTGGAGGATTTGCTGGCCGTTCGCGGCGTCGATGGCGCGCAGCGTGTTGTCCGGGCAGCCGAAGGAAATGGACTTCCCATCCGGCGACCAGCTCACGCCGTACACCGTGTCGAAGCCGACCGGCGCGCTGAGCACGAGCCGGCGTTTTTCGACATCCCAGATTTGCACCTCGCCCATTTGCGCGGGCCGTCCGCCGCAGGCCGCGAGCCGTTTTCCATCGGGGGAAAAGCGGACGGTCTGGATGCGTTCGCTCAGCCCGATGAGCCGCGCGAGCATTTCGCTGCCGTCGCTTTTCCACAGCAGCACCTCGTGAAATCCGGCGACGGCGAGCAGCGATCCATCGGGTGAAAAATCGAGCGAGGTGATGACGGGCGGGCGCTGGTACACGGGCGGATGTGCGGCGTCGTAACGTTGCTTCGCATTCGGCGGCGTGTCGTCCACCGCGCCCTCGGCGATCCAGCGCCGGATCAAGGCCAGATCGGCATCGGCGAGCGGCGCTTTCTTTGGCGGCATCTCGGCCTTGCCCTGCTCGGGCGTGATCTGTTTCACGAGCAGCGAGTGGTCGGGGTCTTTGGGGACGATCGCGTGGAAGCCATCCGCCACGCTCTCGCCGCCTTCGAGCAGCTTCGCGAAATCGGTCATCACGTACCCGCCCTTTGCCCGCGCGGGCTGATGGCAGCCCTGGCAGTTCGCCTGGAAAAGCGGACGGATTTTTTTGAAGTAGCTGACGGGCGCGTTCGGGTCTTCGTCTATTTTTTTCGGTGGAGCGGCGGCGAATGCCGCAGTGGTCGCAGCGACGAGGGCGAAGATGAACGCGGGGCCGGATTTCATGTGTGCGAGTTGACCGGGGAATCGGCCCGATTCTTAGCCGGAACGGGAGCGGCGTACCTACAGCGCGGTCTGTCCCTCGAACGTGAAATCCGCCGGGCCGGTGAGCGTGACGTTGCGCCACGTCGCGCCCGCTTTTTCCCAAGCCACTTCCAGCGTGTCCCCGCCGCGCACGCTCACCTGCACGGGCGAGCCCACGCCCGCGAGTTCGTGGAAGATGAGCGCGCACGCGACCATGCCCGTGCCGCAGGCCAGCGTCTCGTCCTCGACGCCGCGCTCGTACGTGCGGATGGCGATGGTGTTCGGCCCGGTTTGCGCGACGAAATTTACATTGGTTCCCTTCGGCTCGAAGTGCGGATGCGTGCGCAGTGCGCGCCCGAGCGCGCGGACATCCACGGCGTCGAGATCGGCGCGCAGCGCGTGGAGCAGGGGACCGGCGGGCGATGACGCTGTCGTGGATCGGTGCCCCGCCGGTTTCGTGCAATCGCCGACGAACACCACCGCATGAGGCACTCCCGTATTCAGCGAATGCACCACGAGCTTCGCCTCACCCGCGCGCAGCGTCTCGTTCAGCGCGAGGGAATGCGGCTCGCTCATTTGAATCCGCACATTGTCCCCGAGCATCTGCGCGCGAATCACACCCGCCATCGTCTCGAAGGAAACGTCCCCGTTTTTCCCGCTGATCTTCCGCGCAAAACGCGCGAAGCAGCGCGCGCCGTTCCCGCACATCTCCGCCTCGCCGCCGTCGCTGTTGTAATAGCGCATCCGAAAATCCGCGCCATTCCGCGCGGGCTCGACGACGAGCAGGCCGTCCGCGCCGATGCCGCGATGGCGGTCGCACAGGCGCGCGATGGCTGCGGGTGCGAGGGCGAGCGCGCCATCGCGATTGTCGAGCAGCACGAAGTCGTTTCCGGCCCCGTTCATTTTGGTAAAATTTAGCATGGGGCGGGAATGTAAGCACACGCGGCGCGGGGCGTCTATCCATGTGGCTTGTGGCTCCTGCCACGAGCCGGCTCGTCGCTGGAGCGGCAAGCCACGGCGCTGTCGCGCGGCGCGGCTTTCGGAAATTCATTGGTCATTCGTCATTGATTCATTCCCTACTCATTACTCATTTCTTCCCGCCGATGCACCTTCCCCAATCCCTGCTCGCCCTCGCCGCCCTCGCCGCCGCGCCCGCCGCGGAAATGGAGCGCGTGCGTTACAA
>JAYVRQ010000369.1:0-19588 GCA_043776145.1 Chthoniobacteraceae bacterium | reverse complement strand
CCCCGAGCGGCGGGCGCAGCGCCTTGGCCAGCCGCGCTCCATCGACGACATCCATTTGGGAAGACTGGCTCGGATGATGAAGGGCGAGGCCGTAGCGGCGGTCGTCGCCTTTCTTGAGCGGGACGCCGTGCGCGAGGATATGCACATGCGTGTACTGGCCGGTCGCGCACTCGGTTTCGATGTCGCGCACGGAGGCTTGGGGAATGACGGTGAGATGTTCCGCGACACGTTCCCGGCGTTCCTTTTCACACAGCGGATCCTTGTCCGGGAGATAGAAGCGCATCCACGGCTCGATAACCTTCCGCAAGGCCGTCACATGCGCTTCGAGCGGAACAGGCCCGACGACGCTTGACGCCACCATGAGGATTTTCGGGGCGGTCAGATTGCCGAACGCGGCATTCTCCGGGGAAACGCGGCGCACTTCGCGGGTGATGCAGACCGGCGCTTCCGACTGAAGCAGCAAGTGCCCGGCACCCACGAAACCCGGCGGCGCGTCGGCGAGTTCAAAGGGGAGCAGCGCCAGTTCGTTGGCGCTGAGGATCAGCCGCAGGTGGAACAGCGGCGCGGCGTCCCCGGCGTGTTCCGCCAGTTCGCGGATGAGGCCGGGAACGCTCGACAACATCCGCGTGATGGGCCGCGCCATGTCTTCGACTTCCAGGCGCGTCTCCATCGTGCCGTTCTTGTACTGGAGCGCCTTGAGCCGCAGGATGAACTCGGCGTGTTCAAAAGGAACCTGGACCGAAGCCGCCGGATGATTTTCACAAAGCGCGAGGTAATCCGTGAGCGGGGACAGCAGTTGATTGTGCGGCGGGCCGTGCCGCAGGAGTTCGAGACGGATGGTTCTCATGGCTTGGCGGGTTTGAGCGGCGTCAGCGTGATCGCCTTTCCTTTGAGCGCGACTTCATTGAGGGAGGCCTCGGTCTGATTCCCCTGCTTGCGCACCATGACGACCGTGGGGCGTCTCCAGACCAGCGATCCGAGATCGGCGATGGTGGTCGCCTTTTGCAGCTTCTCGAACACTGGCTGGAAGGTCGCCGGCGATTTGAGTTGGGCGCGCGTCAGCCGCATCAGGCTCGCCCAAGTTCCGCTGTTGAAATAGCGGCCTCGTTCGCCCCCGCGTTTCAATGAACGGGCCAGGTGCGTGTGGCCGGCGACCACGAGGTCGCACCCCGCGCCCGCCAGTTCGTCGATGAGCCGAAAGTCGGCATCCTCGTGCCCGACATCAAAGCTCGTGTCGTCGGTGACTTCCTTGATGGCCTCCAGCGCGATCTCGTGCGGCTCGCGTCGGCTGAGGACCGCGGCCAGCGCGTCCCACCAGCCCAATTGCTGGCTCTGCTGGCCAAAGACGAGATCGACGGGGTTCGTGTCGCGAAAGAGCGACTCGGCGTGATCCAGCAGCTTTTCCGTGTCGATCTTCGTTTCGACTTTCCCGACGAGTCGGGCCAGCGGATCGGGCGCGGCGGCGGGATCCTCCTCGTCCTCGAGGGAAAGCCAGCCGACGGCGCGGCGCACGCCGTCCCACACGCGCTTGCTGGCGACTTCGGCGACCGCGCGAAGATTCGCCCGCTGATCGGGATCGAGCACGAGCAGCACGCGCACGGCGGCCTCCTTCTCGGGCTTGAGCAGGTCGATGAAGGCGTGCTTCCGCTTGATCTGGTTCATCACGTCGATCACCAGCTTCGTCCCCGCGTTCGGCGTCCAGTCCTCCACGGTTCGGCCCTGCGAAAGATCGCAGCCTATGCGCCGGATCTTTTCGTAATCCGTTACATTCCATGTATCGACCTCATTCCCGTGGAGGCAGAGCAGCCGGGCATCGCCCACCGTGCAGGCGAACCCCGCGCCGTCGAACGCGAACGTGACATGGGAAAGCGCGGCGGCATCCCCTCCGGTGAGTAGGTCGAGCAAATGCCGCCGAACCCACGGAAGCGCGAGTTCGAGGTCGTGATTGCCGAGCGTGATGATGAGGTCGCGCGTCTTCACATACTTCCGCAAGGCATCCCAAACCGGCGTGAAATTTTTGTCGTTGAAAATGCGATCGAGCTTTTCGATCGCCCCGTCGGGATCGAAGGCCCGCGCACCCGGCTCGGCGAGAAAATCCACCATGTCCCCATTGATGACCAAGGCCGATGCGGCCGGCGAATTCTGGCGCAAATGCCCGATGAAAGCCGCGAGCAGCGCACCCTGCCCGAAAATCTGAAACCCTTCGATGCCGCCGATGTGAAGATCGGAAATCACCGCGACTTGCTCGTATGCAGGCACTGGGATCATCGGGAGCGGGTTATACCAAGGCGACCCCCGTGGCGTCATCCTTTTTGTGAGCGGCAACATGGAAATCGGATCGCGCGAAAGATTTTCCCAATCGGAACAATCCGGTCATGGAAATGTGACGCGCCTGTGAAACCTTCACGGCATGACCACGCCATCGCATTTCGTGACCAAAGGCGCGCGAAATGGAGTGTGGGGAATCGCGCACCCGCTGGCGGGATTTGTCCGCCAATCCCCACGGGCGAATCCCCGAAGCGTCGCGCATGAAAAAACATCCGGCGCGTGCCGGACGCCCGCAAAGTCAGCGTGCATCAGGGTTTGCGGGCGTGCAGGCGCAGCCGCCGCGCACCGGTTCACGAGTTCGCCGGGCGATTGGCAACCCGACTGCTATCGGCGTCGGAAACTGATTGTGAAACTTTGTTGCCGACCGGGCGTTCATTCTGCCACGTCCGCCGCGTCCGAACGCGCGCGCGGGACGAATTTCCACCACCCCCGGAAAATCACGGCTCGACCCAATCGCGCATCACGATTACAGACCCACAAAGAGGGCGAACGCGGTGGGATGACTTTCCAAAAAACAAACATCCGAAACACCTGACACCATGAAAAATAATCGCTTCACCGGCCATTCGGCCCAAACCGCCCCTGTCGCTTCGCGCCGCACCCGTTCCGGATTGTTTCCGGACCCTCAACTCTCGAATGAAATCAATGCGGTGAGTCCATCGCCCAACCCGGCGAAGATCGTGACCGCTTTTGCACTGGCGGCGTTTCTTGGGGTAACGGGGGCCAAGGCGCAGATCGCCGGTTGGAATTTTTTCGGTGAAAGCATTACGACTAATCCCACTACCTCCACCGCAGACCTTTTCAGCGCCTCTCTCGATAGCTCGAACCTGCTGAGTCGCGGCGCGGGTGCTGCCGCGAGCGCAGGTGCCAATTCCTTTCGGACGGTGGGCTTTCAAAATAACGGAATCGCCATCACGAACACCGACTACTTCCAGTTCACGCTCTCTGCCACGGATGGAAATACGCTTTCACTTTCGACCATCGACGCGACGTTCGCCGGCACCGCTTCGTTTGTGGCCGCTCCGGGCGTCACTTCTCAGTTTGCCTACAGTCTCGACGGCACAAACTTCACGTTGATCGGCTCGCCCGTTCAGTCCACGTCCCTCACTTTGGGGCAGGTCAATTTATCGACGGTCACGGCGCTGCAAAACGTGGTGGCGGCGACCACAGTGACGCTCCGTTATTACGCGAGCGGACAGACCCCCACAGGCGGCTGGGGCTTTACCTCGCCAAACGCCAACGGTTATGGCCTCGCGATCGGCGGCTCGGTGAGTCCCGTCTTCGGAGCGGCATGTTACTGGGTCGGCGCGGACGCCGTGCGGGGCGACATTGGGACTTGGAGTCAAAGCGGCGGCACTTCCTGGGCGACGACGGACGCCGATGTCGCGGGCACCGCATGGGATTCGAGCAAGACCGCGACCTTTGGCGGCTCGGTGGATCCAAGCCTGGTGACCGTGAGCGGGACGGTGAACGCGGCTGCCGGTATTTCGTTTGCTTCCACTGGCTACACGCTGAGTTCGGGAACCGTGAATCTCACGGGCGCAAACATCGGCGCCAATCTCGTGGCCGTGAACACCGGTACGGCGACCATCGCTTCGGCAATCACGGGCGCGAATGGGATGACGGTGGCGGGAGGCGGGACGCTCATCATCGCGGGCGCTGACAGCCATGCCGGGGGAACCACCATCACCGGGGCAACTTTGCAGGTGGGCGATGGTGCAACAGCAGGGAGCATCACGGGAAACATCACCGATAACGGAACGCTCACTTTCAACCGAACCGACGATGTGACTTTCTCCGGCGACATCACTGGCAGCGGGAACGTGACTAAGCTGGGGAGCAACACTCTTACCCTCGGAGGCAACAACTCCCACACCGGGGCGACGACTGTCTCGGCTGGCGCGCTGAGGGTTACCTCGGTCACCGCGCTCGGGACGACGGCGACCGGGACCACGGTAGTCTCGGATGCCGCGCTGGAACTCAGCGGAGGTGTAGCCGTCGGTGCGGAAGTGCTCACGCTCAACGGAACCGGGGTTTCCATTGGCGGGGCTTTGCGCAATGTCAGCGGAGCCAGTTCGTATGCAGGCGGCATCGTCCTCGCTTCGGACAGCCGCATCAATTCCGACGCCAGCACGCTCACGCTCTCCGGCGGCATTACCGGCGCGGCGCGGAGTGTCGCCTTCGGTGGAGCCGGCGACATTGCCGTGACCGGAGCCATTGCCACAACGAGCGGCGCGGTGAGCAAGGACGGCTCCGGGACGCTCACCCTTTCCGGAGTCAACACCTACACGAGCGTTACCGCGATTAACGCGGGCACCGTGGCGGTTTCCGGCGGCAGCGCGATTGCCGATGCGGGTGCGGTTTCCATCGCCGACGCTCCGGGAGCGATCTTCAAATTGAATGCCAGCGAGACCATCGGTTCGCTGTCGGGCGGCGGCTCGACGGGAGGCAGCGTCAATCTTCAAGCCAATACGCTCACCGTGGGTGACGGCACGAGCACGAGTTTCGCCGGGACCATCACGGGCATCGGAGGCATTCTCACCAAGCAGGGGAACGGGACTTTGACCGTATCGGGTGCCAATAGCTATACTGGCGTAACGAATGTGAATGCCGGAACCCTGAAGGTAGATACCGGGGGTAGCCTGGGCAGCGGGCCGGCGACCGTCAAAGCGACGCTCCTGGCTGGCCCTGGAGTGACGATTGGCAATAACATTACGATGACCGGTACACAGACTTCGATACTCCTGGCCGGATGGGATTTTCAGACCACGACTAATGGCGGAACCGCCGCGGTAGCCTCCGCAGTCGGCACTCCCTCTCCACTGGTCTATGTAGCTAACTTTGGCACCGGCACCATTTATCTCGACGGGACGAATAGCTCCAGCACATTTACGACCGGGGTCACGAACCCACAAGTCACCGGGTTTAGCGGCACCGCGTTAAATGCCGGCCCGGGATTTTCGACATCGACTTCCGTGGGGGCTCTCGCTTTGGCGAATAACACCGCCAACGGAAAATTCGTCGTGTTCAACGTGAATATGTCGGGATTGTCGAACCTCGCAGTGAGTTATGCGACCCAAAACTCCGGCACCGGATTCACCACCCAAACTTGGGAATACAGCACAGACGGGAGCACATGGAATAGCTTGGGCGCAGTGACATCCATCCCGGTGGGAACTTTCGGGGTCCAGACCTTGAGCCCGACTGCTGGCTTGAATAACGCGGCCACGGCGTACGTCCGCCTTACAGGCACTGGTGCCAGCGCCTCCGGCGGTAATAATCGCCTCGACAACATTCAGTTCAACACGCCGGGACCGGTCACCGGCTTTGGCGTGCTCGGGGGCGATGTCGCCGGGACGTCCACTTTCTCCGGTGCCATCACCTTGAACGCCAATGCCAGCGTCACCGCCGCCGCGGGAGGCACGGTCAACTTCACCGGGACCATCGGTGGCTCCGGCGGCATCACGAAAATCGGCGCTGGCCTGGTCGATTTCAAGGCTGCCAGCAACTTGAGCGGCCTGACGAAGCTGACCGCGACCGAAGGCACGACGGACTTGCACACTGCGCTCGGCACGGGCACCTCGACGATCAGCGTCACGCCTTCCACCGGAACGGCGGCGCTCGACATTTTCGTCAGTCAGACGCTCGCTTCGCTCACTATCGGCAATGGCGGCGTCGTCACGATCACTGCGCCGCCGCCACCGGCGGAATTTGCCCCCGGCTTCGAGGTGCCCGGCTCCGATTTCACAGGAAGCGCGGTCGCCGTGCCCGAGCCGGGCGCGGGGATACTGCTGCTCGGCGGCCTTACGTCGCTGCTCGGACTGCACAGGCGGCGTTAAGACTTCGTCGCCTCCGCGAGCGGGCGGACGAAATCGGCGAGCCGCTGCGCGAGATCGGGTGCATTCCCGGCTGACGCGATTTGCTTCACGATGGCGCTGCCGACGACCACGGCATCCGCGCACTCCGCGACCTGCCGGACGTGCGCGGGATTGGAAATGCCAAAGCCGACGGCGATGGGGAGCGAAGTCGTCGTGCGAATTTCCGCGACGCGCCCGGTCATCGTATCCGCGACCTCCGCGCGCTCGCCCGTCACGCCTTCGCGCGAGACGTAGTAGATGAAGCCGCTCGCATCCTTCGTAAGCGCCGCGATGCGCGCGGGCGGCGTGGTCGGCGCGATGAGCCGGATGCGTTTCAGCCCGCTCGCCTGCTGTAGCTCGGCGTTCCGTGCGTCCTCATCGGGCGGCAAATCGAGGATGAGTAGCCCATCGACTCCCGCCGCTTCCGCATCGCGATGAAACTCCGCGAAGCCGTAGCGGTAGATCGGATTCACATACGTGTAGAGCACGATGGGAAGCTGCGACTCGCGCCGAATCTCCCGCACACAATCGAGCACGCCGCGCACGGTCGTCCCCGCCGCGAGCGCCCGCGCGGCGGCGAGCTGATTCACCACGCCATCCGCGAGCGGATCGGAAAACGGGACGCCGAGTTCGAGCACATCCACGCCCGCCTTTTCAAAGGCCAGAGCCAGCGCGCGAGTCGCCGCGAGATTCGGATCGCCTGCGGAAATGTAGGCGATGAGCGCCTTTTGCCCGGCGGCGCGCAGTGCGGAGAATTTTTCATCAATACGATTCATGGGAAAAGAGTGGTCGGAACAGCACGCGAACTTGCGCCGAACGCCACTCAACACTCAACTCCCATCACTCAATTTTCCGCAATGCCTCCGACGCTCACGATCAATGAAATCTACGAATCCATCCAGGGCGAGAGCACCTGGGCGGGCGAGCGGTGCGTCTTCGTGCGGCTCACCTTCTGCGATCTGCGCTGCACTTATTGCGACACCGAGTACGCATTTTACAAAGGCGACAAACGCCCCGTGAGCGACATCGCGGAGGAAGTCCTGCGCATCGACTGCCCGCTCGTCGAAATCACCGGCGGCGAACCTCTTTTGCAAAAAAACGTCCACCCGCTGATGACCGCTCTCTGCGACGAAGGCCGCACCGTCCTCATCGAAACCAGTGGCGCGCACGACATTTCCATCATCGACCCGCGCGTGCATCGCATCATGGATTTGAAAACGCCCGGCAGCGGCGAATGCGCGCGCAACCTGATGGCCAACATCCCGCATCTCACGAAGCGCGACGAAGTGAAATTCGTCATCGGCTCGCGCGAAGACTACGAATGGTCGCGCGAACAAGTCCGCACCCACGATCTCCCCGCGCGCTGCGGCACCGTGCTCTTCTCGCCGATCTTCGGGCGCATCGAGCCGCGCGAAATCGTGGACTGGATCATCGCCGACAAACTGCCCGTCCGCTTTCAACTCCAGATGCACAAATTCATCTGGGATCCGAAGCAGAAGGGCGTGTGAACCGATGGTTGTCAGCAGGGAGATCCACCGTTAATTTCGTGTCCATGACGACCATCTATCGGCTGCACGTTGACGAACTTGATCCGACCTTTGTCGATCGGGTGAAGGCCGCCTTTGCGCATAAGGTGATTGAAATCCAAGTCAGCGAAGCCGACGAAACCGACCATCTTCTGAGCGATCCCGCGCGCCGCGAGCGTTTGCTTCGCGCCGCTGCCGATGTGGCCGCCGGTAGAAATCTAGTGGTGCCCGACCAAGCCCAATTTCAGTGAGGAGTGTCGCGTTTCATGGCGACGCCTTCGCGCAATTCACGGCGTGGGCGACCGAAGATCGCAAGCTGTTTGAAAGGCTCGTGCGTTTGATCGGAGAGGCCACCCGCGAACCTTTCACCGGAACCGGAAAACCCGAGCCGCTCCGACACCAACTCAAGGACTACTGGTCGCGGCGAATCGACGACAAGCACCGGCTGGTTTATTTGGTGTCGAACGATGCAATCACCGTAATTTCCTGCCGCGATCACTATTGATCTCATGCACGTTCGACTCACCAAAGACTTCACTTTTGAAGCCGCGCAAACGCTGCCCTTCGCGCCCGAGGGCCACAAGTGTCGGCAGATGCACGGGCATAGTTTCAAGATCGAGGTCAGCGTTGAAGGCGAGACTGATCCGGCGACAGGCTGGTTTTACGACCACGCGATCATCGGCCGGGCGATGAAGCCGCTCGTGGAAATGCTCGATCATTCCTACCTGAACGAAATCGCCGGCCTCGAAAATCCGACGATCGAAAACATGGCCGCGTGGTTCTGGCAGAAGCTCGCGCCGCAATGTCCGGGGCTCGCGGAGATCGTGATTCACGAGACGCCGACCGCGCGGTGCAGCTATCGCGGGGAGTGACAGGGGCAGGTGTCATGGCGCAGTCCCGTGCGCGGTTCGCACACGCCATGACCCGACACTTGCACTTGCCCCTTCCCTTCCCTAGCGTCGCGCCCGCTTATGAAAATCCTCTCGCTCCTCTCCGTCTGCGCGCTCGCGCTTTTCTCGAACGCCTGTGAAAAGCATCCGCTCGCCGGCGATCCGGCACCCGGCGTCCACGCCGAACACAGCGCGGAGAAACACGAGGCGAAAGCCGCTGGCGAAGCGGAGCACGCCAAGCCCGCCGAGGGCGCGAAGACCGAGGAAGCGCCGAAATTTTTCCCGGAGAAAAAGTAGGCACGCGCCATGAGCCCGCCGAAGCGCACCGGACTCGCGGGCCGCGTGGCGAGTTTTGGCTTCGCGCTGCGAGGACTGCGAACGCTGGTCGCGACACAAGCGAATGCGCGCATCCATGCAGTCGCGACGGTGCTCGCGATTGCCGCAGGGTTTTGGTTTGCGCTGACGCGGATGGAATGGTGCGCGGTCGTTGCTGCGATCGGGCTCGTGTGGACGGCGGAGGGGCTGAACACGGCGCTCGAATTTCTCACCGACCTCGCCTCGCCGGAGCACCATCCGCTCGCGGGAAAAACGAAGGACGTGGCGGCGGGCGCAGTGCTCGCGGCGTCCATCGCGGCGGCGGTGATCGGGGCGATTATTTTTGGGCCGAAGCTGTGGGGCTGACGACCTTCGCCGTGAGCATTCGGAGCGCGGGCGGAAAGTACAGCGCGAGTGTCGCGAGGCGCGGGTGCAGGACGGCTTGTTTCGCGAGTGCATTGATCCAGAGGCGTCCGCGGTAAAGCTGCGCGTGGGTGCGAGCGTAGCCGACGAGATCACGGGCGATGATGTGGCGCGCGGCGAGTTCGCCGGACGCAAGTGCGTAGTAGATGCCTTCGCCGGTGAAGGGCTCGACGACTCGCGCGGCGTCGCCGACGAGCAGGAGATTTTCGTGCGTAGCGGGAACGGCGGCGCGGGCGAGGGGAGTGATCGTGCGCCAGTCCTGCTCCGGCGGGAGCGCGAATTCACGGGCGGCCCACGATTTTATTTCGTCGATGCGGCGCGCGGTGCTGACGAGGCAGAGATTCAGTTGCGAATCGCCGACGCTCGCGAGCCCGCAGTAACCCTGCGGCAAAAAACGCATCACAATGCGCCCGCCGAAATCGGGCGGCGCGGGGAAATGCGTCTGTACGGCGATGCGATCTTTTGCCGCGGGCGGGAGCAGGCCGAGCAGACGCGCGACCGTCGAGTTGCGGCCATCCGCGGCGACGAGCGTGCGCGCGGCAAAAGTGCCGGCGGTCGTTTGCAACGCCCAGCCTTTTTCCAGAGCGGTGATCGTGACGCCCTCGCGCACATCCGCGCCGAGTTCGCGCGCGCGGCGCAGGAGCAGATCGTCGAGCAGGCTGCGCTTGATGGCGATTTCGCCGCGGATGCGCTGGCGCACCGAGCGCCCGTTCGTGCCGATGAATTCGACTTCTTCGATCCGTGAATGCGGTAGCGCGAGCACATGCCCGCCGACCTGCAACCGCTCGAAGACCGGCCAACACGCAGGATTCACGCAGTCGCCGCAGACCTTCTCGCGCGGAAAAATGCCGCGCTCGATGACGAGCGTCGAAAGCCCCGCCTCCGCGCAAAGCGCCGCGCAGGTCGAGCCGCCCGGCCCCGCACCGACGATCGCCACATCGTAAATCATGTGAGGCGAATCCGGGTAGCACGCTCGTCCCGAGTGTTGGCGAAGGCGTCCCGCCCTTGCGAACTTTCCAAGGCGAACGATTTTGAAGGTGCGTGAATTTTTTCGCGGACGCACGCGCAGGAAAGTTCGTTTCGGCGCGACGCCGAAACCAGCACGCGAGACGCGCGCGCTCCCCGGAGTTCCCTCATACGAACGCCCCGGCCACCGCGTCCGCCATCATCCTCCCCCGGCGTGTGAGGACGATCCGCTCGCCACGATCTTCGATGAAACCCAACTCGCGAAACTCGCGCAGTTCTTCCCGCCACGGCTCCGCATCGTGCGCCGCGAGACCTTCCCTCATGCGTATCGCGAACGCCATGATCTCCCCGCGTCGCGTCGCGGGCGTGAGTTCCTCACAGAAACTCTCCGTGCTTTCCCCTGCGAGAATCCGCCGTGTGTATTCCGCCGTGTCGGGAATATTTTTCCACCGCCGTAATCCAACGGTGCTGAATGCGCTCGGACCGAAGCCGAGATAGTCCTCGCCGAGCCAGTAGGCTTGGTTGTGCCGCGATTCGTGGCCGGGCCGCGCATAGTTCGAGATTTCGTATTGCGCGAATCCGGCAGCGGCGAGCGTGTCCATCGTCGTCTCGAAAAGCGTCGCGTCGAGGTCCACATCCTGCCGGTATTCGCCGCCGAGCAGCTTGCGAAAGTAGTCGGTGTCTTCCTCGTAGGTGAGACAGTACGATGAGATGTGCTCGGGATTTAGCGCGATCGTTTTCGCGAGCGTCTGCTCCCACTGGGCGTGCGTCTGGCTGGGCACGGCGAACATCAGGTCGATGTTCAAATTCGTGAAACCCGCCTCGCGCAGCAGCGCAAACGTCTGTTCCGCCTGCGTCGCATTGTGGACACGCCCGAGCGTTTTGAGCACCGCATCATCCCAAGACTGTACCCCGAGACTCAGCCGCGTGACGCCGTGCCGCTTGAGCAGCGCCGCCTTGTCCGCGCGGATCGTCGCGGGATTCGCCTCCAGATCCCATTCCTCCAGCGCGCTCAGATCGAGCCGCTCGCGCAGCCCGGAGAACAAGTATTCAAGCTGCCCGCAAGTCAGCGCGCTCGGCGTGCCGCCGCCGAAATAAATCGTGCGTGGCTGCACATCCGCCGCGCGCATTTCCACCTCGCGCAGCAGCGCATCGAGAAACGCGGTCGTCTTGTTCTGCGATCCGACCTCGACGTAGAAGCAGCAATACGGGCAGAGCTTCGGGCAGAAGGGGATGTGGAAGTAGAGATGGCGGATCGGCTCGGGCATGGAGGGGTCGCTCAAACCGAGCAGCCACCCTTCCGTCGATAGAGCGATTTTCCAACGCGGGAGATATGCTCGCGCAGTTCGCGATGCCGGATCGAGTTCAAGGCTTGGACATCAAAATGCAGCGGCAGGGGAAGATCATCCAGTTCCAGGGCAATTCGCTCCGCTTCCAATGACGGAAGATCACCGCACAAGGCCACGTCGATGTCCGAGCGGGCGTGCTGGCGATCGAGCGCGCGGGAGCCGAAAACGAGGGCCTCGCTGACGGCGGGATGTCTGCCGAGAACCAGCCGAATAGCCTCGATCGAATCTGCTGTGAGCCCAAAATTCATGGTTCGAGCAATTGCTCTTTGAGGAATAAGTAGAGGGTTTCGAGGATGGCGACATACCGGTCTTTCAGTGCCGTCACGACCTCCTGAAATTTGGCGCAATCGTAGGTGTGGCTCATCAGGTTGCGATGGGTAAGCATGTCGATCCACGCTTGGCCGTCGTCGATCAGTTTGGCGGCGAAGGCGGCTTTGATAACCGACTTCGGCGTGATCTGATCCAAAGTTACACCGGCGTTTTCGAGATAGTCCTTCAAGGTTTTCCACGCCAGTTCAAACGTGTATTCGAAACGCTGGATGACACCTTCCTGTTCCAGTTGGGAGAGTTGATCGAGAGTACGCTCCTCCAAAGCCGAGCGCAGCAACACGAAGCCGCGCTCGAAATTCTCAAAGCGTTGTTTCCAACGAACGTCCTGACTCATGGCGGAGATGCTAGCATTGCAGGGTGTGAAAGAGAATCGCTGAATGGAATTCAATGCTCAATGTGTCGTCGCTTTCTCCGCGTCCGCTGCGGCGTCTGGTTTTGATGCAGGCGGGCTTGCGCGCTGGTGCATCGCTTCGATCGTTTTGCGGAGTTCCTGCTGGTATTCGTCGTCGTTGACGACCTGGCCGGAACCATCGCCGCGGATAATGATGCGCTTCTCCTTCTTCTCGGCGGTGAATGCTTGAGGCGAGGCGATGAGCAATGGCGGAGGATTTTTTTCGTCGAAGAATGCACCGAAGTAGAGCCAGTCGTATTTCAGGCGAGGCGGCCTTTCATCGCCGACTTTGGTCCCGTAAAGCACTTGCTCAAAAATTCCCGGCGGGAGGTAATCCGGCTCCAGTTCGGAAAGGTGCATCGGGAAGCGGCCTTCGTTGTCCATCGCATAGACCTTTGCCGCGAGCGCGAGTTGCCTCGCATTTGAGAGGTTCTTGGTCTGGGCTCCAACCACGGCGGTTTCTCCAAAAATCGGCAGCAGCAAAGCAGCCGCCGCCAACGCCGCCAAGCCAATCAGCAGAGCGATCCCAGCCCATTTCCAGAATCTTTTCACGATCGTGTCGCCTCAGTGCGCCGTCGCCTTCTCCGCACCGAGCCCCGTGTTCGCCCGCACGATCAGCTCCGTGTATTTGATCTCCGCATTCGGATCGCGCGTGAAAACGGTGGCGAGGATCGCGGCGAGGAAGCCGATGGGGATGCTGACGATGCCGGGATTTTTCAGCGGGAAGAGGGCGGCGTGCTGGATGAGATGACGCGCGCTCGCGGCGGTGGTGGCGGTGTCGATGCCCATGACGCTCGGGCTGACGATGATGAGCGCGATGCTCGCGACCAGGCCGACGGCAAGGCCGGCGACGGCTCCGGCGGTGTTGAAGCGACGCCAGAAAATCGAGAGCACGATGACGGGCAGATTCGCGCTGGCGGCGACGGCGAAGGCGAGGCCGACGAGGAAGGCGACGTTGATGGTTTGCAGTTTGATCGCGAGAAAAATGGCGACCGCACCGACGACGAATGCGGTGATGCGAGCGACGCGCACTTCTTCACCGGGACGATGCTCTTTGCCGTGGTGCAGGACGTTCGTGTAAAAATCGTGCGCGAACGAAGTGCTGGCGCTGATGGTGAGTCCGGCGACGACGGCGAGGATGGTGGCGAAGGCGACGGCGCTGATGAAGGCGAAGAAGACTTCGCCGCCGAGGGCTTTCGCGAGCAGCGGGGCGCTCATGTTTTCCACGGGGATGTTCGCGGGCGTGAGGATGGTGGCCGCGCCGAAGCCGAGGAAGGTCGTCATGATGTAGAAGAGGCCGATGATAATCATGGCCCACACGACGGAGACGCGCGCGGTCTTCGCATCGGGCACGGTGTAGAAGCGCACGAGGATGTGCGGCAGGCCAGCGGTGCCGCCGATGAGCGCGAGGCCGAGCGAGACGAGATCAAGCGGTCCCCACGGATTCGCGGCGGTCTTTCCGTACACGAGGCCGGGCTGGAGAAAATCCTTCGTGACCATGACGCCGTCCGCGCCTTTCACCGGAACATGCGCGATGGCGTCGAAGAACTCGGCGAACGAAAAATGGAAATGTTTCAGCACGAGCACGGAGAGGAAAATCGTGCCACTCATCAGCAGCACGGCCTTGATGATTTGCACCCAGGTGGTCGCGAGCATTCCGCCGAAGACGACGTAGATAATCATTAAGATTCCAACATAGGTCACGGCCCATTCGTAGCTCACGCCGGGAAGCAGTAACTTCACAAGTGCGCCCGCGCCGACCATCTGCGCGATCATGTAAAAAGTGGAAACGGTGAGCGTCGAAAGCGAGGCCATCGCACGCACGGGGCGCGGGCTGAGGCGGTAAGCGAGCACGTCGGCCATCGTGTATTTGCCCGCGTTGCGCAGCGGCTCGGCGACGATGAGCAGCACGGTGAGATACGCCACGAGCCAGCCGACGGAATACATAAAGCCGTCGTAGCCTTTGAACGCGATCATCCCCGCGATACCGAGAAAGCTCGCGGCGCTCATGTAATCGCCCGCGACGGCGAGCCCGTTCTGCCAGCCAGTGATGCGGCGTCCGGCGGCGAAGTAGGCGCTCGATCCGCTCGATTTTTTTGCGCTGAAGTAAGTGACGACGAGTGTGATCCCGACGAATCCGAGGAACATAAACCACGCAGTGCGATCGGTCGGAATGGGTGCCACAGGAGCGGCTTCGGCGAGGAGAGGGAGAAACATGAGCGTTTAGCGTTTGGAGAATTTCGCGAGCAGTGCTGCCGCCGACTTGTCCCAGCCTCCCGCTTTCATCACGTAAAAACCCGCGACGATCCACGCCATGAAGAACTGCGAGAGCGCGAAGAGATACGCAAGATTCACGCTGCCGATTTTTGTTTTCATCAAATCCGGCCACCAACCGACGAGCACCGGCAGCGCGAAGTAATAGACAATGAAGAAGATCGAAGCCGGGAGGATGAAGCGCGCTTTGTCCGCGAGGAGTTTCTTGAAATCGGGGTGCGCGGCGATCGCGTCCCAATCGGCGGCGTCGCGATCCTGCTCGGCGGTGCGTTCGTGCGCAGGGATTTCACCGCTGCGCCCGAGCGGGGCGACGTCGGTGGGCGAGGCGGATTCTGGCGTGAAGTCGGCGTTTTCCGGTGAACTCATGGCGCGGACGCTAGCAGCGCGCGAAATGAGCGCGCAAGCCTTTCACCAACTTGACCGGCAACGCGGCGGCGCTTACTGCCACAGCCATGTCATTCATCGCCGCTGCAAAACGGTGCGCCGTGGTTGTGGCGCTGGCGTTTGCCACCAGCCTCGCGGCAGCGGGCGAACGCTGCATCGTCATCGACCCCGGCCACGGCGGGACGCAGGCGCTGGATGAAAGCAGTGCGAACAACGCGACGAGTCCGGCAGGAGCGAAAGAGAAAGACCTTGCGCTCGAAATGGGGCGCGCGGTGTTTGCGGCGATTCGCGATTCCGAAGCGGCGAAGAAGGCGAACATCGTGCCCGTGCTTACGCGAGATGAGGATGTGAATGTTGGGATGACGGAACGCGCAAGGATCGCGCTCGCGCATTCCGCGAAGGCGTTCGTCAGCATTCATTTCAATGCTTCAACCACGCACACCGCGCGCGGGCCGCTCGGCATGGTGCAGGACGCTGCGCACGGCAATGAGCACGTCGCGCGCGATGGAGAATTTGCGAACCGGCTCGCTGATGCGGTGAGCGGCGTCACCCGGCGGTATGATCCGAAAAGTGTGCGCCGCGGTTTTCAGACCGACCGCGAACTCAAGAATGGAAGCGGCTCTTTTCTTTTCCAGCACCTCCGCGCCAAGGCCGATGGGCAAAACATCCCCGCGTGTTTTCTGGAAATCGAATTCATCGACAACGCCGAAGTCGAAGCCTGGCTCATCAACGGCGAGCGGGCGAAGGCCATTCGCGCGGAGATCGCGCAGGCCATCGCCGACGCACTCATCGAGTACGTCGGAAAAAGCGAATGAGTCGTGACGCATCGCGCGCCGCTCGTTTAGACAATTCACACTCATGCCACTCCACGGACTCAGCCTCATCGCCGGTGCGCTCGCGCAACCCGGCGCAAAAATTTTTCATCCCGCAAGCCCGCTCACGTCCCAGCCGCTCGAACCGATATTTCACGAAGCAACGCCCGACGACGCCGACCGCGCGCTGCATCACGCGAGCGAAGCCTTCACGCTCTTCCGCCGCGCCAGCGCCGATGCGCGCGCGGCGCTGCTCGACGCGATCGCGGAGGAAATCCTCGCGATCGGCGACGATCTGCTGAATCGCGCTCATGTCGAAAGCGGACTCCCGCTCGACCGGCTCACCGGCGAGCGCGGGCGCACGGTCGGCCAGCTTCGGCAGTTCGCGGCGCTCGTGCGCGAAGGCTCGTGGTGCGACGCGCGCATCGACACTGCGCTGCCGGATCGCAAGCCCGTGCCGAAGCCCGATCTGCGCCGGATGCTCATCCCGCTCGGCCCGGTCATCGTCTTTGGCGCGAGCAATTTTCCCCTAGCCTTCTCCGTCGCCGGTGGCGACACCGCGAGCGCACTCGCCGCCGGCTGCCCCGTGGTCGTGAAGGCGCATCCCGCCCATCCGGGCACCTCAGAACTCGTCGGCCTCGCCATCCAGCGCGCGCTCGCCGACTGCGGACTTCCCGCGGGCATTTTCTCGATGCTCCACGGCGGCGCGAAAATCGGGCTCACGCTCGTGCAGCATCCCCTCGCCCGCGCCGTCGGATTCACCGGATCGCGCGGCGCGGGGCTCGCGCTCTGGCGGGCGGCGAACGAGCGCCCGGAGCCGATCCCCGTCTTCGCGGAAATGAGCAGCCTCAATCCCGTCTTCATCCTGCCCGACGCATTGCGCGAACGCTCCGCGCAAATCGCCGACGGATTGAAAACCTCGGTGACGATGGGCGTCGGCCAGTTCTGCACGAAGCCCGGCCTCGTCTTCGGTCTCGGCGGCGCGGAGTTTGAAAACTTCGCCGAAAAATTTGCGGGAACCATCGGCTCGGCCACGCCCGGCACCATGCTGCACGCAGGCATTTGCGACGCGTACCATCGCAGTCTCGATCGCACGGAAAAAGTTCCCGGCGTCGTCGCGCTCGCCATGTCCGACACCGAACCCGATCCCGCGCAAACGCACGGCGAACCCGTCGTCTTCGCCACGGACGTGGGCGATTTTCTCCAGCATCGCGAACTGCACGAGGAAGTCTTTGGCCCGTACACGCTGCTCGTCACCGCCGAAAACTGGCAGGAACTGTTAGCCGCCGCGCACAGCCTCGAAGGCCAGCTCACCGCCACGCTTTTCGCCACGCCCGAAGACCTCGCCGAGGCGTCCGACCTGCTCGCTATTTTGGAAAAAAAAGCGGGCCGATTAGTGCTGAATGGTTTCCCCACCGGCGTCGAAGTCTGCCCCGCGATGCAGCACGGAGGCCCGTTCCCGGCCACCACCGACTCGCGCTACACCAGCGTCGGCACCGCCGCCATCCAGCGATTCGCCCGCCCCGTCTGCTACCAAAATTTTCCACAAGACGCGCTCGCCCCTGAGCTTCGCGATGAAAATCCGCGCGGCCTGCTGCGCATCGTGAACGGCGATTTCACCCGCGCTGCGACAAAGTAGTCCGCAACTTTAGTCGGCAATAACGCGGGCTTCGGGATAACTGGCCGAAGTCGGGAAATTCGGGGACTGCTGACGGTCATCCCGTGACCCACGCTGTGGCCGACTGAAGTTGCGGACTACTTTGCGCTCCGCGCGGCCCCGAAGATCCGGCCAATTCCGAGAGATGGTGTGAGCGGAACTGGTAGCGCTAACGGGATTCGAACCCGTGTCCCCGCCTTGAGAGGGCAGTGTCCTAGGCCCCTAGACGATAGCGCCGTTTTAGGAGAGGGCCGCGATCCTAGCGCGCCTAGCGGGCGGGCTCAAACGGTATTTCGGCGGCCTCGATCCGCGCCACTTCCTCGTCCGCGGGCTTCGCGAGCTTTTCGCGTTTGCGGTGGCCCGTCTCAAAACGCCACGCGAGCGACTGGCGCAGCTTTTCGACGCGCGGTTTTGTCGTGGGGTCGATTTTCACCAGGCGGTCGCAGAACAGCGTATAGTAGCTCTTCATCGCCTCCCGCTTTTCAGGATCGGTTTTCGCGGACTGCGCGCGGTCCCATTCCATTTGGATTTTCGGATCTTGCAGCGCCTTCGTTCTCGCTTCGCGGTAACGAATCCGCGCTTGCAGATCGTCGGACGTCTGTTCGGTGGATGATTTTTTTTGCGGCGCTGGCTTCGGCTTTGGCGCGGGCGCGGGTGACTCGGGGATCAATCCCAGCGAATCGCCGGGAATCTCCTGGGCAACGGCCATCGCGGCGAAAAGGCAGAGCGCAAAGGGAAGGGCGAGGAAGCGTGTCATGGTGTGTGAAGCGGCGTGGATGCTAACGGGAAAATTTCATTTGAAAAGCGCGCCCTTCCCGCGCAATGCGGGGGCGTGCCCACGACCGCCGTCGCCATCCGCGCCATCGCGCTCGATCTTTCTCCGATCGAAGTCGCGGCGCGCTGCCGCCATCTGAGGGATCCCGTTTTTTTTGACACATCGCTGGAGACCGGCGGGCATGGGGAAATCTCGATCGTCGCCGCGAACCCGCGCCGCGTGATCGAGGGACGGACGGAAGCGGATTGGTCGGCGCTGCAAACGGCGCTCGCCGCGCAGCGTTGCGCGGAACGGTGCGACGATGGGCTTCCGCACGGGTTTGCCGCCGGGTTCGTGGAATACGATGGCGCGTTCCGTTTCGGATTTTACGAGGACGCGCTGATCTATCGGCACGCGGATCAGAGCTGGTGCGAACTCGGCTACCTGCGCTCGCAATTCGCCGAGCCCTGCAACGCGCCGGAAAGCGTGCGTCCGCAGTTTGCGCCGACGCTGGATCGCGGGCGTTTCTGCGAGATGGTCGCGCGCGCTCACGAATACATCGCGGCGGGCGACATCTATCAGGTCAATCTCGCGCACCGCTTCACCGCGCCGTGGTGGGGCGATCCGTTCCTGTTTTACGAGGCGCTGCGCCATTACTCGCCCGCGCCGCACGCCGCGTTTCTCCAGTCCGATGAGCGCGCGATTCTTTCCGCATCGCCGGAGTTATTTTTGAAAATGTCGGGCCGCGCCATTCGCACGCGCCCGATCAAGGGCACGCGCCCGCGCCGCGCCGATTTGCACGCGGATGAAAAATCCGCGTACGATCTCATCACCTCGCCGAAGGAGATTGCCGAACTCGTGATGATTACCGATCTCGAACGCAACGATCTCGGCCAGGTCTGCGACTTCGGCAGCGTGTCCGTGCCGGAGTTGCTCAAGCTGGAACGCTTCGAGCAGGTCTTCCATCTCGTCTCGACGGTCGATGGCCGGCTACGCGCGGAGGTCGATCACATCGCCGCGTTGCGGGCGTGCTTCCCCGGCGGCTCGATCACCGGCACGCCGAAAAAGCGCGCGCGCGAAATCATTGCCGAACTCGAGCCCGAGCCGCGCGGGCTTTACACTGGGGCGATCGGCTGGTTCGGGTTCAACGGCGAAAGCCAGTTCAGCATCGCCATCCGCACCGCGATCGTGGAGCGCGGGGAGGCGCATTTCCACGTCGGCGCGGGCATCGTCGCGGATTCCATTCCCGAAATGGAATGGCAGGAGACGCTGGATAAAGCCGCGGGCATCCTGCTTGCGGCGGAGCGGTTTCCCGCGCAGGTCAGTACTCGC
>JAYVRQ010000368.1:0-5211 GCA_043776145.1 Chthoniobacteraceae bacterium | reverse complement strand
CCGTGCCGGGGAAACGCGAGACGTCGCAGCCCGCGTGCTCGAAGGCTTCCCACGCGCATTCGAGGAAGAGGCGCTGCTGCGGGTCCATGAGTTCCGCTTCGCGCGGCGTGTAGCCGAAAAACGAGGCGGCGAATTGGTCGGCGTTTTCGGGGACGGCTCCGGCGTTGACGTAATCGGGTTCGGTGAGGGTGGCGGGGTCGATGCCGCTGGCGCGCAACTCGTCGGCGGTAAATGGGCGGATTGATTCGGTGCCCGCGCAGAGATTTCCCCAAAAAGTCTCGATGTCGTTCGCGCCGGGGAAACGGCCAGCCATGCCGATGATGGCGATGCTTTCGGCGGATGGGACGGAAGGGACAGATGTTTTGTAGCCGAGTTTTTCGGCGAGGGTGCGTGTGGATTCGGAAAGCGAATCGTCATTTGTGCTCGCGGATGCGGCGGTGGAGTCGATGTGATCGCGCTTTAGAAAATGCGGATCGTCGAAAGTGTGGACGCCCTCGGCTTCGGATGCGGGCGCATCTTTGTATGGATCGAGCACCGCCGCGTCGAATGGAACGCCGAGCGCGGCGCAGAGCTTTTCCATTCCACCTCGCGGATCGCGGAGGAGATCGGTGAAGCGAATGTGCGCCTGCCGGCCGACGGGGATGGTCGCGAGGAAATCGAGGATGTTTTCGTGGGCAATTTGCCAGACGGCTTGGCCGGCTTCGCGCGGGGTGAGATCGTTTGCGGGGAGATAGACCTGATCCATCCGGCGCTCGGCGAAGGAGCGCGCCATCTCGGCCGGATGGCGTGAAAGATGAATGTAAAAAGCGTTTTCAAAAATCTGCTCGGCGTGGCGGAGTGCGGCGGGATCGAGCGCGTACGATGGGGATTTATCGACGAGTACGCGCGTGGCGGCGGATTGCTGGAGCAGCGCGAAGAATTCGGCGGTGGAAAGATTTTCCTGTTCGCATTCCTCGACGATGCGGGCGGCTTCGGCTTCGTCGCCGTGTTTGATTTCCGCAAGCGCGCGGACGATGCCGCGATGCCAGATGCTTTGCGCGCCGGAGTACGCGGCGCGGCGTTCCGCGAGGGTGTCGAAGCCGAGCAGGCGCAGTTCGGAGGCGGCGAAGAGCGCGGGATGCTGCGCGAGCATGGCGCGCAGGAGCGTGGTGCCGGAGCGCGGCGGGGCGAGGATGAAGATGGCGCGGGGGAGTTTGCGCGCCGGGCGCGAGGTGGTGCGATTTTTTGGGAGCAGCGCGCGGATTTGCTCGACGAAATGTGACTCAGGTTTTCCAGCCTGAGCACGGGCTGGAAAGCCCGTGTCACTTTGCGCGAACGCGCGCGTGACCGCCGCAGGGTAGTTTTTTTTCAGGAACCCGGCGAGCTGCGCAATGGTGGGTGCGGTGAAGAGGGCGACGATGAAGACGGGCTCGCCGAGCTTTTGCTGGAGCCGGTTCGCGAGGACGGCGGCTTGCAGGGAGTCGCCGCCGAGATCGAAGAATTTGTCGTGGATGCCGACACGGTCGAGCGCGAGGACTTCGCGCCATTCGGCGGCGAGGAAAGTTTCGAGGGCGGTGCGCGGGGTGGCGTATTCGGTGTCGAGGGTGGGGCGCGTGCGGTCGGGCGGTGGGAGCGCGGCGCGATTCACTTTGCCGTTGGGCGAGAGGGGGAATATCGCCAGCGGTACGAAGACGGCGGGCTGCATGTGGGCGGGGAGCGCGTCGGCGAGATGCTGGCGGAGTGAAGGGACAGATGCGGCGGACGGGACGTATGCGACTAATCGGGCGTCGTGGAGGATGACGGCAGCAGTGGCGACTTTGGCGAGGAGCGTGGATTCGATGGCGTCGAGTTCGATGCGGTGGCCGCGCAGCTTTACCTGGCGGTCTGCGCGTCCGCGAAATTCGAGATCGCCGTTTGGGAGACGGCGCACGCGGTCGCCGGTTTTGTAGAGGCGTTCGCCGTCCGCAGACGTGATGAATTTCTCGGCGGTGAGCGCGGGCTGGTTGAGGTAGCCGTCGCTGACTCCGGGGCCGCCGATGTGGATTTCGCCATCGTCGGAAAGTTGGACGCTGGTGCCGTGGATCGCTTTGCCGATGGTGATCGGCGAGGTAGCGGTGAGTTCGGTGACGGTGCTCCAGACGGTCGCCTCGGTGGGGCCGTATTCGTTGAAGAGTCGCGCGTGCGGGATGCGTTGGAAATGCGCGGCGGGGAGATCGGGCGGGCAGTTTTCTCCGGCGACGATGACGGTTTCGAGCGAGCGCAAATCCGCCGCGCTTTGCAAAACCAAGGCGTGCAGTGCGGGGAGGCAGAGCGTGTGCGTGATGCGCTCTTTTTCGATGAGCGCGGCGATGGCGGCGGGGTCGCGCTCTTCGCCGGACTCGGGAATGATGAGCGTGCCGCCGCTGGCAAGCGTCCAGAAGATGCCAGCCACGGAGCTGTCGAATGCGAACGACGAGAGTAGGAGGAAACGCGCGGGCGGATTTTCGTAAAACGCGAGCCGCGCATTGGTTGAGTGGGCAAGATTCGCGTGCGAGATCAGCACGCCTTTGGGCCGTCCGGTGGAGCCGGAGGTGTAGATGATATAGGCGAGGCTTTCCGGGGAAATCGTGGCGGGTTCTGAGGAAATGATGGGCGCGGTTTCATCGGGGAGCGGTCGCGCGCCGGAGTCTTCGGCCATGAAGGCGAGCAGGTCGGCGGGGTAGCCGGGATCGAGCGGGACGTAGGCGGCTCCGGCGCGGAGGATGGCGAGGATGCCGACGACGGTGTCGACGGAGCGCGCGGCGCGGAGGGCGACGCGGGTGCCGGGCGCGATGCGGGCGGCGAGGTTTTGGGCGCGGCGATTCAACTCGCCGTAGGTGAGCGACGCGCCGCCGCAGAGGACGGCGATTTTTTCAGGAGTGTGGGCGGCGATGCGGGCTAGCACTGGGTGGGCGATCGCGTTGCGGGATGAAAAGTAGGGCCGTGGGTCATGTGTCTGGATTGCTCGCCGGAAGTTTTGCGGAAATGCTCGCCTGCCGCCGGTTGGCGATGGTTTTATCGAATCGTCGTCAGCAATCGAGTCATGTTCGTATTATCGCAGCAACGAAAAAGCAGGGGATGTGCCCGGAGGCGGAGGGAACGTGGAGTCTTGATCGTGACTGGCGCGGGCGGACCGGCTGAAGCCGGGACTCCAAACGAACCGGCTAAAGCCGGAACTCCGAACGATTCTGCGCACGATTCGCGCTTTGCGAGCACGTCATGCAGTTGAAAGGCTACACCACCGGCGCATTCGAGCGGGGCGCACCGCGCTGGAAGGAGGCGCTTTGGGTCGTGGTGAAGTGCGTTTTTTTTCAAACGCCGTGGCCGTGGCCTTCGGCGCTGCGGGTGGCGCTGCTGCGGGCTTTCGGGGCGCAGGTCGGGGTGGATGTGACGATTCGCTCGCAGGTGAATATCACATTTCCGTGGCGGCTGATGGTGGGCGACCACGTTTGGTTTGGGGAAGAGGTCGTCGTGCTGAGCCTCGCGCCGGTCACGATCGAGTCGCATGTTTGCCTCTCGCAGCGCGCGTTCCTTTGCACGGGCTCGCATGATTTTCGGTCGGACGATTTCGCGTTGATCGTGAAGCCGATCACGGTGCGCGAACGATCGTGGATCGCGGCGCAGGTGTTTATCGCGCCGGGGGTCGAGGTGGGGCGGGGGAGCATGGTGGCGGCGGGGAGCGTGGTGCTGGAAAATGTGCCGCCGGGGTCGCTCGTGCGGGGGAATCCGGCGGCGGTGGTGAAGAGTTTCGACTGACCGGCGTGCGCGTTCTTTTTCTCAACCAATACTTTCCGCCGGATCCTGCGCCGACGGGCATCCTGCTGCGGGAGCTGGCGGACGACCTCGCGGCGCGCGGGCATTTCGTGGATTTTGTGGATGTGGCGGCGGACTACCGGGCGACGCAAAAGCAAGGCGGACGCATGATTCGCGAGGTGAACGCACTTTTCAAAATGCTGCTCGCCGGGATGCGCAGGCCGCGGGCGGATGTGGTGATCGCGGGCTCGTCGCCGCCGTGTTTGTCGTTTGTCGCGGGGCTCGTGGCGCGGTGGCACCGGGCGGCGGCGGTGCATTGGATCATGGATTTGTATCCTGAGATCGCGGTGGAACTCGGTGAGATTCGCGACGGCGCGCTTTCGCGAAATGTGGGGCGCGCGATGGGCTGGGCGTACCGGCGCGCGGCGAAGGTCGTGGTGCTCGATGAGGACATGGCGGAGCGGCTGCGGAAGTACGGCGTCGAGCCTGCGATCGTCAGGCCGTGGCTTTTTGAAACGATGCTCGCGCGGCCTGTCCCGGCGGTGGAGCCGACTGCGCCGTGGACGTGGATTTATTCGGGAAATCTCGGGCGGGCGCACGAGTGGGAGACGCTGCTGGCGGCGCAGGCGATTCTTGAAAAACGCGATGGCGAAATGCGGCTGCTCTTTCAGGGCGGCGGGCCGTCGTGGCCGACGGCGCGGGAACGCGCGGGGCAACTCGGCCTGAAGCGTTGCGACTGGCAGCCGTATGTGGATGAGGCGGAATTGCCCGCTTCGCTGCTGCGCGCGCAGGTGTGCGCGGTCACGCAGATTCCCGCCACGCGCGGCTGCCTGTGGCCGAGCAAACTCGGCCTCGTCCGCACATTGCCGCGTCCGCTTTTGTGGATCGGCCCGACGGACGGCGCGATTGCGCGCGAGCTACGCGCAGTCCCGCACGCGGGAGTTTTTCAGCCTGGCGAAGCGCAGGCAGTCGCGGATTGGCTGCTGGAAAAAAAGGGGCGGCCAACAGCCATTTCGCCTGCCGCGCTCACGGACCCGCGCGCGCATCGCGAGGCGGCGCTGACCCGCTGGCGGGAGTTGCTCGCGGCATTTGAAAGATGAGCGATTCCATCCTTCCCCGCTTGCTTCATGGAAACCGCCGCTGGCATCCTCACTGCTAAGTTGCGTCACAAAATGTTTTCCAGGGATTACTCACTCGCGGGGTGCGGAGCGGAATGATTTTCGCGATCTGCTTTTTTGCGTGCGGGTTCCTCGTGTCCCTCGCGCTGACTCCGCAGGCGATCCGCATCGGGCGGATGGGCTACGGCCTGGACGCTCCGAACGAAAGCCGCAAGCGCCACACCCAGCCGATCCCGCGTCTCGGCGGCGTGCCGATCGTAGTGACGATGGGCCTCGCCGGAATCGCCATCCTTCTGATCGACGCGCATCGCAGCAAGCAGTGGCTCCCAGTCTTCGCGGGCTG
>JAYVRQ010000367.1:0-5211 GCA_043776145.1 Chthoniobacteraceae bacterium | reverse complement strand
GGGAGCGAACGGGCGAATCATGGTCGCATGAAAGACCATACTTCCGGCGAACGCACGCCCGGACGCATCTCGCCGCTGGGCACGACGAACCTCCCGCGCCACTCGACGCACGGCACTGTTGCGCGCGGTGCGGGGACTTCGCCGGCCTCGCTCCACGCATCGAGCGCGGGGTCGTAGGCGAGGATGGCTTTGGGAAAGCCGGGATGTTTTTCCGGCGGCGAAAGGCCGGCGCGCGAGCCGTCGTCGCCGGCGGTCATGCCACATTTTCTTCCCGCCCTCCCACGGCATTTTGCCCGGAAAATTCGCACCACCCGCGACGAGCAGTGCGTCATTGAAAACGCCCGCGAAGGGCGCGGCGACGCCGAGTGCATCGGGCAGCGGCGGGACTCGTTCCCAAGTTCCTGAGCCTGTCCCGATCTGGTGGACAGGATTGGGCAGCGGGCGGCAACTTATGCCAACGATGAGCGAAGCGTTCCGGCGTCGTGCCGTGGCGCTTTTGGAGAACAGCGGGCGACAGCATGATTGCTGACATATCCCGTGCGAGTTGCGGGTCTAACCCGCTGCGCGGATCACGACTAGTATTGCGACGTTTCGACGACAGCATCGAATACTCGATGCCGACGATGATTTCCCAAGGCTCATCGTCGGTTCTTTGCCCGCCCTTCCCAATCCATGTCCATTTTTATCGGGACAACCTCAACGCTGCAACTGCCGCCGCTCGCGCGGCGTATAATTGCGACCATGACCACCGCCATCCACTGGTTCCGCCGCGACCTGCGGCTCTCGGACAACACCGCGCTCAACGCCGCGCTCGCCGCGCACGATTGCGTCATCCCCGTTTTCATCCTCAGCGAATGGCAGGGCGAACATCGCTGGACGGGCGCGGCGCGGCAGGAATTTTTGTGCGGCTGCCTCGCGTCGCTGGCGAAGAATCTCGAGGCGAAGGGCGGGCGGCTCATCGTGCGGCAGGGCGCGGCGGATCGCGTGCTCGCCGATCTCGCGCGCGAGACCGGCGCGGACGCGATTTATTTTAATCGCGATCCCGATCCGTTCGGGCGCGAGATGGAGGCGAAGGTGGCGCGGCGGGGTTTGCCCGTTCACGCGCATCGCGACGCGGCGATCCATGAGCGCAGCGAAGTGCTCACGGCGGGCGGGACGCCTTACCGCGTTTTCACGCCGTATGCGCGCGCGTGGTCGAAGCTCGATAAACCCGCGCCGGGCCGCACCGCATCGAAGCTGAACACGCCGCCGACCATCCCGAGCCTCCCGCTGCCGACGCTGGAAACATGGAGCCTCGCCGCCGGCGCGAAAATCGTCGAACCGGGCGAAGCGGCTGCGCGCAAGCGGCTCGCGCGGTTTCTCGATGGCCCGATTTTCACGTATGCGCAGTGCCGCGATTTCGCCGCCGCCGAGGGAACGTCGCGACTTTCCCAAGATCTCCGCCACGGCACGCTCTCAATCCGCGAAGTGTACGCGCGCTGCGTGGAGGCGGCGCAAAAGGCCGCGCCGGGGGAGCGGCGCGGCGTGGAGGTGTTCGTGAACGAATTGATCTGGCGCGAGTTTTACATGCAAGTGCTCTGGCACTGGCCGGAGGTGCTCGAGGTCGAGTTTCAGGAGGAATATCGCGGCCTGCCGTGGGACGCGGGCGGCGCGGCGCTGGAACGCTGGTGCGCGGGCACGACCGGCTTCCCAATCGTCGATGCCGGGATGCGCCAGCTCGCGGCGACCGGCACGATGCACAACCGGCTGCGGATGATCGTCGCGATGTTTTTGACGAAGGATTTGCACATCGACTGGCGCGCGGGGGAGAGCTGGTTCATGCGGCGGCTCGTGGATGGCGAGATCGCGTCGAACAACGGCGGCTGGCAGTGGAGCGCGAGCACCGGCACGGATGCCGCGCCGTATTTCCGCATCCAAAATCCGTGGACGCAGACGAAGCGGTACGACGGCGAAGGGGAGTTCATCCGGCGCTGGGTGCCGGAGCTGCGCGATGTGCCTGCGGCGAAACTCTGCGCGCCGCCCGCCGATGGCGCGTCGCTCACGCGCGGGTACCCGGCGCCCATCGTCGATCATCACGCCGAGCGCGACCGCGCGCTGGAGATGTATCGCGTGCCGCCGGGGCGCGGGGATTGAGCGGGTGCGGGCTCAGGCGATGTCTTCGGGGAAATTGACGTTGCGGAAAAGCGCGCGGTCTTCGGCGCGGAGGGGATGCGCGATCACGAGCCCGCGCTCTTTTGCCATGCGCAGCAGATTTTGCATCGAGCGATCAGGGCCGCGCAGGCATTCGCGGACGAGCGGCAAAATGGCGGGCGTGTACACGGCGGCGAGCGGCTCGAAGCGGCCGTCCATTTCCGGCGCGACCCCGCAATCCTTTACCAGAGCGGTTTCCATGAGCATCGCGAGAAAATCCGCGCGCATCGCGGGGAGATCGACGGCGAGCACGACGGCGTGCGTGTGGGCGAGGCAGGGGAGCACGGCTTCGAGCGCGGCGAGCGGGCCGGCCTCGGGCGTGAGGTCTTCGATGGTGCGCGCGCCGATCACCGCGAGCGGACTCTCGGCACGGACGGAGATGAAGAGTTCGTCCGCACCCGTCGCGTGGAGCGTGGCGAGTTGCCGCTGCCAGAGAGGTTCGCCATCGATGAGCAGCGCGGCTTTGTCGCGACCCATGCGCGTGGAGCGCCCGCCCGCGAGCAGGATGGCGCTAAAGGGATTGCGGATTGAATTCGGCACGGGGCGTTGTCTCATTCCGTCATGTCTGACATCCGCATCAAGCATCTCTTCATTTCACCGGGGCATAATTTCTTTGGCCATCACGACGAGGCGCCGTCGGAGCATCCGATGATCGAACGCGATGAAGTGCGCTGTCTCGCGGGCCGCGGAATCGACGGCGACCGCTTTCTCGATTTCAAGGCGGACTACAAGGGACAAGTTACCTTTTTCGCGAATGAAGTGTACGAGGAGGTCTGCGCGACATTCGGCGTGCGCGACAAGCCGGCGTCGGCGTTCCGCCGGAACATCATCGTGGAAGGCGCGGACCTGAACGCGCTGATCGGGCACGAGTTCGAGGTGCAGGGCGTGCGCTTCCTCGGCACGCAGGAAAGCGCGCCGTGCCACTGGATGAACGCCGCCTTCGCACCCGGCGCGGAGGACGCGCTGCGCGGGCGCGGCGGGCTGCGCGCGAAAGTTTTGTGCGACGGCGTGCTGCGCGTTTCAGGCTGACACGCGGCGGGAAACCGCTACACCGGAGGGATGAAACGCCTCCTCCTTCCCCTGCTCCTCCTCACCGTCAGCGCCAGCGCCGTCGAACTCGCGGGCGATTTCAAAGGCCCGCTCGGGCTGCAACTTTACAGTCTCCGCGACGCCTTCAAAGCCGATGTGCCGGGCACGCTCGACAAAGTGAAGGCGTTCGGGTTCACGGATGTCGAGACGGCGAACACTTACGGGCTCGGCGCGGAGAAGCTGCTCGCGATGTTGAAAGAGCGCGGGCTGAATCCGGTGAGCGGCCACTTTCAATACGACCCGCTGACGAAGGATCTCGCGGGCGCGGTGGCGGAGGCGAAGGCGCTCGGGCTCAAGTTCGCGGTGTGCCCGTGGATTCCGCACGAGGAGGCGGTCTTCGGCGAGGCGGAGGCGAAGAAGGCGGCGACGGATTTCAACAAATTCGGCGCTGCGTTCAAGGCGGCGGGGATCACGTTCGCGTATCACTGTCACGGTTATGAATTCAAACCGCTCACGGAAGGCGGCGGCGAGACGGCGTTCGATGTGCTCGTGCGCGAGACGAAGCCGGAACTCGTGAGTTTCGAGATGGATGTCTTCTGGGTGATGCACCCCGGACAAGATCCCACAAAGCTGCTCACCAAATACGCAGGCCGCTGGGCGCTGATGCACCTCAAGGACATCCGCAAGGGCGCGCCGACCGGCATCTACACCGGCCACGCGCCGCTCACCGACGACGTGCCGCTCGGCACCGGCCAGGTGAACTGGCCCGCCGTGCTCAAGGAAGCAGCGAAGGTGGGCGTGAAGTATTACTTCATCGAAGACGAATCGCCCACAGTGCTCGACGCGCTGCCGGTGACGACGAAGTATCTTTCGACGCTGAAATTCTGAGAGGGCACCCGTAGAGCGAGCATGGCGCTAAGCCTGCTCGCTTCCGGTGCGGCGCGACTCTTCGCAGAAGCGAGCAGGCTTAGCGCCATGCTCGCTCTACGGCGTGTAGAGAACGGTCCCGCGCTCGTCCACTTTCCAGCCCCATTTCGCGATGTAGTCCGCGGCGGGGAGGAAGGCGTCGCCGTTCGCGCTGAGTTGCTGTTTCAGCTTCGCGTCCATCTCGGTCTGGAGCGCGGCGTGCGCGGGATCGTTCACGAGATTGTGCATTTGGTGCGGGTCGGTTTCGTTGTCGAAAAGCAGCCACGGCCCCGCGAGATCGCGGACGTAAGTGTGACGCGCGGTGCGCAGGCCGCGGTATTCCTTCCCGCCGATGCGCCGCTCGAATTCCCCGAACGGCGCGACGCACGTCAGCACCGTCGCGCCGGTGCCGGGCGCGGGACCGCCGTGCAGATGCGCGCTGAAATCGAGTCCCTCCACGCTTTCCGGCACGGCGACTCCGGCGAGCCCGAGCAGCGTGGGCATCACGTCTTCGGAATTGATCGGCGTCTCGATCTGCCGCGCGGCGGCGAGCTTCGCGGGCCAGCGGATGAGCATCGGCACGCGCGCGGATTCATCGAAGGGCTTTTGCTTTTTCGCCAGACCCTGCGAGCCGAGCATGTCGCCGTGGTCCGCGCTGAAAACGAGGATCGTATTCTCCGCGAGCCCGCTCTCGCGCAGGGTCGCGAGCAACTCGCCCATCGCCTCGTCGAGCGCGGAGCAGTGCGCGTAATAGCCCGCGAGATTCTTCCGCGTCTGCGCCTCCAGATTCGCGGGAACATTCGGACGCAGCACCAGCTTCGACGGCGCATACAGCGCGCGATATTTCGCTGGCGCGGTGAGATACGGATCGTGCGGCGGCCCCCACGCGAGCCAGAGCAGGAAAGGCTTCTCCGCCTTCGCGTGCGAGCGCAGGAACTCGCAGGCATCGCGCGTCTGATCCAACGCATCGTAGCCCGACCAATGCAGCTTCTCCGCAGTGTCGCCGTAGAAGATCGAGTTGGTGTAATTGTGCGTGCATTCGAGCACCTTCCAATAATCGAAACCCTGCCGCCGCTCGCGCGGGAT